>DMCY01000056.1 GCA_003451675.1 Candidatus Atribacteria bacterium | reverse complement strand
GAGATACTCATCTACTCGACTCAAGGTAGGGGCTTGATTTATCAAGCCCGCAAAATTCATGTCTGATGAATCCGGAAAAATCTAAAAATATATGCAGAATTTTTACTTTAACATATTTTTGTATTTTTTTAATTTTTTCGCTCTTCGTTTACCAGTTTGCTAAAAATATTTGACAATAGAATTTATTTAGTGTATTATGTTAATGGTAATCATTATCAATAAGAAAGGATCTATATTATGCCAGGAAGATGGGGTGGAGGACCGGCAAAATGGTGGCACGGTGAATTTAAAGGGTGTGGTTATAGAATTACTATTCCACGTCAAATTATTTTACAGGTCTTGGATGAGTCAGAAGAACATCTAAGTGCAGAAGATGTATATTTAAAAGTACATAATATTTATCCGGCTATCGGCCTTACCACTGTTTACCGAACATTAGAGCTATTGATTAATATGGGTTTAGTCTTTAAATTTGATTTTGGTGATGGGCGAGCAAGGTACGAGTTGGCTCGCGGAGCTAAAGAGGCATCCCATCATCACCATCTAATATGTACTAAATGTGGTCGGATAATTGATTATACAGATTTTGTAGATGAAGAATTGGAGCTAATTAAAAAAACAGAAAAAGAACTTTCTAAAAAATATAATTTTGAAATTAGAAATCACACTATTCAATTTTACGGATTGTGTGATAAATGTTCAGATAAAGAAAAATAGATAAATTTTTTTAATGTATTTTATTGAAAATGATTATCATTATAATAAAAAAATATTAAAAAAACAAAATAGAAAGGAGATGAAAAATATGCCAAGAGGAGATGGAACCGGACCAAGAGGATTAGGTCCCATGACTGGAAGAGCAGCCGGATATTGTGCCGGTTATTCTGTACCCGGTTTTATGAACCCTTATGGAGGCAGACTGGGTTTAGGTTTCGGTTACGGTAGGGGATTCGGTAGAGGAATGGGTAGAGGTTATGGTAGAGGATTTGTGCCTGGATATGTTAATCCTATACCCTATGCTCCTCCAACCTATGGAGGTAGTGGATTTTACCAACCCCCGGTAGAACCCAAACAAGAGATGGAGATGTTAGCCGAAGAAGCAAAAGCTCTAAAAGAACAACTTGAAGCAATTAATAAACGTACAGCAGAATTGGAAAAAAGCGAAAAAAAATAGAAAATAAAATTCAGTAATGTGTAAGTATGTGATATGTAATATGTAAGGGCGTATAGTGATACAGTGATACGCCCCTTATTACGTAGAGCGGATAGCAAACGTATAGTAAAGAAAGAGAAAATTAGAAGTAATCTTGCGTATTGCGCGAGAAGATAGAATTTGAGAATTAAAGTTAGGGGTTCGATTTATCGAACCCCTTTATTGTAATTGCAAAGAGAACTTCTATATACGGCATGGTCCGTATCATATTTAGACTAGAAAAAAAAGAAGGAAAATAGTTACCCGTTCTTTGTCGGAAAAACAAGCTGAGCGGTCTTTAAAATATATGGGTTATTGAGTTATTCACATTTTACTTGTTATTATAATAGATCTACAACCTGAAGGATGAGAAGGATTATCAAAGGAAAGATTCGGTTTGAAGCAAATTCCCCTTATTTGATTATCTAGAAGGTGTTAGAGCATGATGTTGATCTTTAGAATCTTAAAACAGTCTTTAATGATAAGCTTTTTTGTATTTGCTATGATGTTAATACTAGACTATTTCAATGTTCTTACTAAGGGAAATATAAATAATATCATTAAAAGACGAAAGGAACGACAATATCTAATCTCTTCATTTCTCGGTTCCACTCCAGGATGCCTGGGTGCTTTTTTGAATGTTTCTTTTTATGTTCATGGCTTGATTAGTTTTGGTGCCCTAGTTGGAGGTATGGTAGCTACATCAGGTGATGAGGCCTTTGTTATGCTTGCTCTGTTTCCAAAACAAGCACTGCTATTGTTTGCTTTACTTTTTATGTTTGGCATTATTTTGGGTTGGTTTTCTGACAGAATAGCTACAGCATTAAAATTTAAAGTATGTGAAGAATGTAAATTATATAAGGTACATTCTGTTCAAGAGTGTAAATGTTTTGATAAGCAGACAATAATCCAAAATTACCTAAAATTATCACGTATCCGTGTTTTTTTATTAGTTGGGATTATTATTGTTTTAGTTGCAGTGATTTTTGGATTGTTTGGACCTTCTTCTTGGGGCTGGAAGCGAATTACATTTGCTGTTTTATCCGTTATTTCATTAGGAATTATTGCTACAGTTCCTGAGCATTTTTTACGGGAACATATTTGGGAACATATTGCTAAAAAACATCTATTGAGTATTTTTTTGTGGTCCTTTTCCGCGATTATGGTTATCGAATTTGGTTTTAAATATTGGAACATAGAGGAATTTGTACGACAGCATATGGAATTGGTTGGGCTGCTTGCCGTATTTATGGGGATCATCCCCGAATCTGGACCTCATATGATTTTTGTTATGCTATATGCAAATGGTATGATTCCTTTTTCTATTTTGCTGGCCAGTTCCATTGTTCAGGATGGGCATGGAATGCTCCCTTTGCTTTCCTACACTGTAAAGGATTCGATATTGATTAAGTTATTTAATTTAATATTTGGCATTGTAATTGGGCTTGCCTTTTACTTACTGGGATACTGATTGAATAATGAATTTTATTGTACGGTTGTCTGAAAAGTATCGAAAAGAATTAAATAAGGTCGTTTAAGAATGCTTAAAAAATATTGAAAGAGAGTTTTAAATTGAAGAGTAATACTATCACTAACAATACTATAAAATGGAATTTCGCCATGGGTCTCATCCATGGCATATTATATCTTGGTGGAGAGGCTTTTTATAATCCTGATACCATACTTCCTATATTCCTTGACCATTTCACTAAATCTAAAACACTTATAGGGTTATCATCTGCTTTGATTGGTAAACTTGGCGGCATAGCTTCCGTGTTCCCTCAATTGTTGGTAGCTAATAAAATCGAAAACAAAATTCATAAAAAACCTCTTTTAATATTTGCTATCACCGTACGCGCATTAAGCTGGGGACTCCTGGCTTTTACAACCTACATATTTAATAACACTTATCCAAATCTAACCATTTTTTTTCTGTTTGTTACACTAATTCTGCATACATTTATGGGAGGAATTGCCGCTGTCCCTTTTTTTGATATCTGGGGTAAATCATTGCCATCCAATTTAAGAGGAAGATTTTTTGGCTATCGCCAATTATGGGGAGGTGTTTTAGCTATTGGCTCCGGATTGATTGTAAAGAATATTTTAGGAAATAATAGCATAGAATTTCCATATAATTTCGCTTTACTTTTTTTCTTAGTCTTTATTTTTTTAAGCATCTCTTATATTGCTTTAGGTTCCGTGAAAGAACCTACTGAAAAAGTTTATGAAAATCAATTACCTTTTAAAGATTTTCTTAAAAAAGCTTTTCTAGTTGTAAAGAAAAACAAAAATTATAAAAAGTTTATTATGGTAGAAATCCTTGTAGGAGGTGGTGGAATAGCTTTACCATTTTATATACTTTATTTAAAAGATGTATTACAAATTGAATTAGGAATGGTCGGTATACTTCTTTCTGCTCAAATGCTCGGTAGCGTGTTGTCAAATATCTTATGGGCTCATCTTTCTGATTTTGTAGGAAATAAAAAGGTGATTCAAATCAGTACATTTGCCGGTTTGATGGTACCGATCGTTGCATTGATGACTCAATTTAAAAATGAATTATCCTATCTTCTTCTATTTGCAATCATAGGATTTTTTATTGCAGGAAGAACGATAGGTAAAACAAATTACCTGTTGGATATAGCACCTTCAAAGGACAGACCAACATATATCAGCCTTAGCGGAACTTTATTATTTCCAGTGTCGCTTTTTCCTATAATCGGAGGATTAATTGCTCAATACGCCTCTTACAATATGCTATTTATTATCACCGGGATTCCTATCCTGCTTGGATTCATTTTAAGTTTTAACTTAAAAGAATCAAGAAGTATAAAGACAGGTAAATTTTAAATTTAGGAGGGTTGTTAATGTGTACTTATTATCCAGAATCAAAAGTTGAAATTAGTAAGTTGACAGCAAAATATTACGATATATTAATGAACATTTTTACCTTAGGTGCTTATTCTTCGTTTATACAAAAGGCAATTCAGTTAATGAGCATTAGGTCTAACGACAAAATTATTGATTTAGGAGCAGGCACTGCTAGGAATGCATGTTTAATGATGAACTATCTTTCTACTACCGGTGAATTTATAGGGCTTGATATTTCCAGCGAGATGGCTACTCAATTTGAAAGAAGGTGTTCAAGTTTTGCTAATGCTAAAATAATTAATCAAAGAATTGATAAACCTTTACCTTACGAAAATGAGTTTGATAAGGTTTTTATCTCCTTTGTATTACATGGATTCCCGCAGGGTGTCAGAAGGCAAATCATAAGAAATGCCTTTAAAGCATTAAAAAAAGATGGTGGATTTTTTATTTTAGATTATGGTGAGTTTTCTGTAAAAGAAATGCCCTTTTATTTAAAAATTCCTTTCAAGCTCATAGAATGTCCTTATGCATTTGATTTTGTGGAAAAAAATTGGGAAAAAATATTAGCTGAAGAAGGATTCAACTATTTTGAGAAACATCTGTTTTTTCATGGTTATGTAAGATTACTCAAGGGGGTAAAAGTGTCGTGATGAATAGTCGAAACAGAAAAGAAGAAAAAGGAGCAAAAGGAACCGTAAAAATAAAATTAGCATGTGGTACGGACAATGGGATCGAGCTTACCAATAAACATTTTGGATCATCAAATTATTTCTTGATTTATGATTTTGACTTAGAAACTAAAGATTTAAGATTATTAAAAAAAATAGAAAATTCTACTCAGGTAGAAGAAAAACATGGGATATTAAAAAAGCAAAAAGCGTTTCTGAATTATTGAAAAGCGTTTTTGTTTTAGTAGCATTTAAGTATGGACCAAATATTAGAAGAATAAAAAAGAAATTTGTACCCATTATTTCAAGAGAAAAAACATTGAGAAAACACTAAATAAAGTTATACTTTATAGTAATAAAATTAAAGCTGAAATAGAAAAAGAAAAAGGAATTGATAAAGAGATAATATATATTAAAAAGTAGGAGCAAATAAAATGGTAAGAATTGATAAGAATAACTGCGTCGGTTGTGGAATTTGCGTGAATATATGTCCGCAAGGATTTAAAATGGTAAATAGAAAAGCAATAATAGAAGACGAGAACGCTAGTTGCATTGCTGAAGCAGCAAATAGTTGTCCACAAGGCGCGATTATTCTTGAAGAAAATAAAAATCTAGAAGAAGCGAGTGCAAGACAAGCATTTAGGCCTGGGTTTATTAATGCTATAGGAAGTAGCTTTAGAAGAGGTAGGAATTTTGGAACAGGTGGACCTATTAGCCGTGGCCATAGAGGAAATAGAGGACAGGGCAAAGGAAGACGCTAAAAGTAATTACAAATAAATATCTTTTATTTAAAATATTCTTATTAGATAAATAAAGGAGGTTAAAATGAGTAAAATATGGTTTTTAGTTATTTTAATAGCGGCCATTGGCATAGTATTAAGTTTAACTATTTTTCCCAGACATGAAAAGGATAAAAAAGGACAAATTGTGCTAGCCGAAGAAAATACTCCCACAACCGCTGTTAAAGATCTAAGCATTACGCTTAGTTATGACAATAATCCCTATAAGGAAAGATTAACCACTGCCTGGGGTTTCTCCTGTGTTGTAAGGGGAACTGCAAAAACTATTCTTTTTGATACCGGCGGAGATGGCTCAATATTGTTAGCAAACATGGAAGAGTTAGGTATTAATCCTAAAGAGGTAGATTTGGTGGTGCTTTCTCATATTCATGGAGACCATGTGGGGGGATTGGCCGGCTTTCTGGAAAAGAATCCGGAAGTGGTGGTTTATCTACCTAAATCGTTTCCCAAGGGTTTTAAAGATGGAGTGAAGGAATATGGAGCAAAGGTAGTGGAAGCTCAAGGACCTTTAAAGATTTGCGAAGGAGTTTATTCTACCGGTGAACAGGGAACCTGGATAAAGGAGCAATCTTTGATTATTCATACAAAAAAAGGATTGATAGTTATAACCGGATGTGCCCATCCCGGTATCGTAAAAATAGTAGATAAGGCAAAAGATTTACTTAAGGGTGATGTGCTTTTAGTAATGGGTGGTTTCCATTTAAGTGGAGAAAGTAAGGGTGAAATAAAAAATATTATTTCCAGTTTCCGGAAATTAGGGGTGAGTTATGTCGGCCCTTGCCATTGTTCGGGAGATACCGCAAGGCAATTATTTAAAAAAGAATATGGGGAGAATTTTATAAATGTTGGCGTGGGAAGAGTAGTTACTATGAATGATTTAAAATGAAACTACTTTAAGGTTAGAAGATTATGGAAATCGATGTTAAAGAATGGTTAAACGGGAAAGCCGAAGTCTTTCTTAAAGATATTGGTATTAAAAAAGGTGATGTCATCTTGGATTTTGGTTGTGGTACTGGTTCTTATACAATCCCAGCGGCAAAAGTGGTAAGCAAGGAAGGCAAAGTATACGCCATGGACAAAGATATAGAATCTATCAATAAGTTGATGGAAATAGCGAATACCAAAGGTCTAAAAAATATAATACCCCTACATACTAAATCAGAAGAGTTGAAAATTAATTTAGAGAGTGAATCTATCGATGCAGTTTTGCTTTACGATGTTCTGCATTATATGGAGAACTTGGAAAGAAAAAAGATGTATGAGGAGATATATAGGATTTTAAAGACCGGTGGCCTTCTTTCGGTTTATCCGAAACATCGCAAATCTGATGAACCTTTAGGGAATCTATCAGATATGGAATTAGATGATGTTATAGGCGAGATAAACAGCCGGTATTTTTATTTGCAGAGGAAATTTTATAAAAAACTTTTACATAATGGTAATTATAACAGGGGGTATATTTTAAATTTTAGAGAAAGGTAGGGAGGGAAGTAAGTGCCAAATAGAGGTCTTTACGTTATAGTTTATTTTTTTCTTTACGCGATGTGCGTACACAATAAGTAGAGCCAATTATAATAGTACTGTTAATAATACTTGACAAAATATTTTATATAGTATAATATGTTAATGGTAATCATTATCAATAAGAAAAAATTCATATTATGCCGGGAAGATGGGGTGAAGGTTCACAGAAATGGTGGTAAAACGAATTTAAGGGATATCGATTTATTATCACTATTTAATACGTACAAAGTGTAGTCGAATAATAGGGTATATAAGTTTTGTAGAGGGAAAATTATGACTACTTAAAAAAGACAAAGAGAGAAGTTTATAAGAAAAATATCAAAGAAAAAAATAGAAAGGAGATGAAAAATATGCCAAGAGGAGATGGAACCGGACCAAGAGGATTAGGTCCCATGACTGGAAGAGCAGCCGGATATTGTGCCGGTTATTCTGTACCCGGTTTTATGAACCCTTATGGAGGCAGACTGGGTTTAGGTTTCGGTTACGGTAGGGGATTCGGTAGAGGAATGGGTAGAGGTTATGGTAGAGGATTTGTGCCTGGATATGTTAATCCTATACCCTATGCTCCTCCAACCTATGGAGGTAGTGGATTTTACCAACCCCCGGTAGAACCCAAACAAGAGATGGAGATGTTAGCCGAAGAAGCAAAAGCTTTAAAAGAGCAACTTGAAGCAATTAATAAACGTATTACAGAGTTGGAAAAAAGCGAAAAAGAATAAAGAAGGCGCGGGGCGGATAAATCCGCCCCCTACGCATTACACAATTAACTTATTAAGTTGATTGCTAAAAAGGAGGATTAAAAAATGAAAATAGCAATTACTTCCACGGGACCAAAATTAGAGGATAAAGTCGACCCCCGGTTTGGTAGGTGTCGTTATTTTATATTGTTTGATACTGACACCAATAAATTTGAAGCACTAGAAAATACTGGTGCCCAGGGAATGGGAGGAGTAGGGATACAATCAGGTCAAATAATGGCTGATAAAGGGGTAGAGACAGTATTAACCGGAAGTTGTGGTCCCAATGCCTTTCAGACTTTACAGGCAGCAGGTATAAAAGTGATAACCGGAGTAAGCGACTCAGTTCAAGAGGCTATCGATAAATTTAAGTCAGGTGAACTTAAAGCAATTTCCCAGGCTGATGCTGCTGCTCATTCAGGGATGAAACGGGAAAAATAAAAAGGATTGGAGAATAGAAAATGAAAATAGCAATTTCAACCGATGCAGGTTTCGTCTCAGCTCATTTCGGAAGATGTCCCATTTTTACTATAGCTGAGATTGAAGAAGGGAAGATTTTAAAGGTAGAGGAGATAAATAATCCTGGACATCAACCTGCATTTTTACCAAATTTTCTTGCAGAACGTGGAGTAAAATATATAATTTGCGGAGGTATGGGAAATAGAGCACAAATGTTATTTGCAGAAAAAAATATTACTCCGGTAATTGGAGTTACCGGAAAGATTGAAGAGGTAATAGAAAAATTTGTGCAGGGTAAATTAGAAGCCGGAGAATCGCTTTGTAAACCAGGAGCAGGAAAGGGATATGGATTAGAAAAAGAAGAATGTGATCACTCAGAAGAAGATACTCATCTTCATTAGAAGTAGAAATAATATTAAAAATAATTTAAAATATTTAAATATAAGTATAAGTTTTAGATTAATATAGGTTATAATAAATAAAATAAGCTTTATTCTAAAACAAAAAAATCTATATAAGCAAATCAACTAACTAAAAAACTAATTAACCAGATAACTAATCAACGAAATAAGGAGGTAAAAAAGATGCCAAGAGGAGATGGTACTGGACCAACAGGAGCAGGACCGGGAACTGGCCGGGGAAGAGGTGCCGGACAGGGACGCCGAGGTGGCGAAGGAATTGGAATAGGGGGTAATTGTGTTTGTCCTTCTTGCGGCGCTATAGTTCCTTATCAAGTAGGTGTTCCTTGTAATAGCATTAAATGCCCTAAATGTGGCGCCATGATGGTAAGACAATAGAATAAAAGGGAAGGATTAAACTAAATGATAATTTCAGTAGCGAGCGGAAAGGGTGGGACTGGTAAAACAACAATTGCTGTTAATCTCGCTTTGGCTTTAGCTAAAGACAAGGGAAAAAATGTGCAATTTTTAGATTGTGATGTAGAAGAGCCTAATGCCCACCTTTTTTTAAAACCGGTTATAACGAGTTCGGAATCAGTAGAAATTCCTGTGCCCAAAATTGACGATAAAAAATGCAATTATTGTGGTAAATGTGCGGAAGTTTGTGTTTTTAATGCTATCGCAGTTACTAAGAATAAAGTTTTGGTTTTCCCCGGGCTGTGTCATGGATGTGGGGCTTGCACGTTATTTTGCCCGGAAAAGGCAATTAGTGAAGAGGGGAATGGAATAGGAATTTTAGAAGAAGGCAAAGCAGGATCTATTAAATTTACGCATGGACGTTTGAATATAGGAGAACCGATGGCTCCTCCTATAATAAGAAAAATTAAAAAGAAAATCAAGAAAGATTATAATGATGATAGAGATAAGAATATTGCAAATCATTACATTACCTTAATCGATGCCCCTCCGGGTACTTCCTGTCCGGTCATCGAATCTATAAAGGACAGTGATTATACTATATTAGTTACCGAACCAACTCCTTTTGGCTTACATGACCTTGTTTTAGCAGTGGAAGTGCTTGAGAAATTGGATATTCCTCACGGTGTAGTATTAAATAAGTGTGATATCGGAGACCATAAAGTAGAAGAATATTGTAAAAAAAATGATATTCCTCTTTTACTTTCTATTCCTCTGGATAGAGAGATTGCAGTTGCTTATTCTAAAGGCATCCCTATAGTTAAGATAAATTCCTCCTATGAACAGAAATTTATCCGGCTTTTTCAAAAAATCGTGTAAATTATTTAATATTTTTATGGCTTTGTAATGATAAGAATCGAGGTATTTTTTAAATGAAAGAAATAGTTATAATAAGTGGTAAAGGTGGAACAGGAAAGACAGTCATTACTGCCAGCATAGCTGCTTTAGCTAAAAATAAAGTTATGGGGGATTGTGATGTAGATGCTTCCAATCTTTATCTTTTACTTCATCCTGAAATAAAAGAGAAAAATGATTTTTATGCCGGAATAATTCCCATTATAAATTTAGAAAAATGTACTAATTGCGGTCGATGCCAGGAAGTCTGCCGTTTTGATGCCATTAAAACAATCAAAGGTCAGACCGTAATCGATTTGGTATCTTGCGAAGGATGCGGTTTATGTGCTTTGGTTTGTCCTGTAAAGGCTATTCAAATGAAGGAAAATCATTGCGGAGAATGGTATTTCTCTGAGACAAAATATGGGCCTTTAGTGCATGCCCGATTAGGAATTGCAGAAGAAAATTCGGGAAAATTGGTTACTTTAGTACGCCAGAATGCTCAAGCAATTGCTAAAAAAAATAATCTGGAATTAATAATCATTGATGGACCTCCGGGAATCGGCTGTCCTCTTATAGCTACTCTCAGTGGAGCTAACTTAGCGGTAGTGGTAACTGAACCTACTCTCTCCGGATTACATGATTTGGAAAGAGTGGCAAAAGTAGCCCAACATTTTGGAGTAAAAACAGTAGTTATAATAAATAAATATGATATTAATTTAGAGAATTCATTTAAAATTGAAGATTGGTGCTCAAAAAATAATATACCGGTAATAGGTAAAATTCATTTTAATAATATAATAACCGAAGCTCTGGTAAAAGGATTGCCAGTAGTCGAATATAGTGATAATACAGCAACTAAAGAGATAAAGGATGTTTGGCAAAGATTAAAGGAGATGTTATGATTACCTTTGGACCAATTCCTTCCAGACGTTTAGGCCGCAGTTTAGGCATAAACAATATTCCCCCCAAAGTATGTACTTATTCCTGCGTTTATTGTCAGATAGGAAAAACTTCTAATATAAAAATCCAGCCACAAGCCTTCTACCCTTCCTCTAAAATTTTTAACGAAGTTCAGAAAAAAGTAGAGAAAAGCAGAGAAAAAGGAGAATCTATTGATTACCTTACTTTTGTACCTGATGGAGAACCTACTTTAGATATTAATTTAGGTAAAGAAATCAAATTAATTAAATCTTTAGGAATTAAAATAGCTATTATTAGTAATAGCTCTCTTATAGATCAAAAACAAGTGAGAGAAAATTTAAAGGAAGCAGATTTAGTTTCTTTAAAAGTAGATTCTGTTGAAGAAAAGATTTGGCGAAAAGTGAATCACCCTCACCGAAGTTTGAGTTTAAAATCTATTTTAGATGGTATACTGGAATTTAACAGAATTTTTAAAGGGGAAATAATTACAGAAACGATGTTAATTAAAAATATTAATGATGATAGCCAAAATATAAAAAAAGTGGCTGATTTTTTAGCTAAGCTTAAACCGAGTCGGTCTTATTTATCTCTTCCTATTCGACCTCCTGCAAATAGTTGGGTACAGTTTCCTTCAGAGGAAGTTGTGAATCAGAGTTACAACCTCTTTAAAGAAAAGGTTAATCAGGTAGAATGTCTTATCGGCTATGAAGGTAATGCTTTTGCCTTTACCGGTGAAGTAGAAGAAGATATTTTGAGTATTACCTCAGTGCATCCTATGAGGGAAGAAGCGCTGAAGGATTTTTTAAAACGAGCTAAATCTGATTGGTCAACTATACTTAAGCTGATTAATAAGGGGCAATTGGTAGAAACGGACTATAAAGGGAATAAATTTTACATAAGAAAATTTTCAAAAGAAAATTATATTTAATTTAGAATAAAGACAGAAAAAAGGTAAGTAAGATGCCCAGGATTCAACCTTTTGAAAAATACATTGAGAAATATGAAGATTGGTTTGAGAGAAATGAATTTGTTTATAAATCAGAAATTAAGGCTATTAAGGAATTATTGCCTAAAACGAAGAAGGGGATAGAAATTGGTGTAGGAAGCGGTAGATTTGCCGTTCCTTTAGGTATAAAAACCGGTATCGATCCTTCACCTAGGATGCGAGAGATTGCTCAACAAAGAGGGGTTAAAGTTATTGATGCGGTAGCAGAGGAGCTCCCTTTTAAAAACTCTCAGTTTGAACTTGTTTTAATGGTTACTACGATTTGTTTTGTAGATAATTTAAATCTGGCTTTCAGAGAGGCCTACCGGATATTAAAATTGGGGGGTTATTTAATAATTGGATTTATAGATAAAGATAGCTCTTTGGGGAAATTGTATCAACAGTACAAAAAAAAGAATGTATTTTATAAGATTGCCACTTTCTATTCCGTAAAGGATGTGGTTTATAATTTAAATAAAGTTGGATTTAAAGAATTTAATTTTAAACAAACAATATTTCATAGTTTAAATGAAATAAAAAATATTGAGCCTGTAAAAGAAGATTATGGAGAAGGCTCTTTTGTTGTTATAAGAGCAAGGAAATAAAAATAAATGAATTTAACTTAATACAACCAAGTCGTACTTGTAGAGATTGCTTAGTAAGAGAGGTAAATATTAATGATTAAAAAAAATGTAAAGAAAATATTAGATGAATTACCAAAAAATGTAGATTTAGTTGCTGCCGCTAAGACCAGAACTCCAGATGAAATTTTAGAAGTAATAAAGGCCGGAGTAAAAATTATTGGAGAGAATTATGTTCAGGAAGCAAGAAGAGCTTTTGAGGTAATTGGAAAAGAGGTAAAATGGCATTTTATCGGACATCTTCAAAAAAATAAGGTTAAAAAAGCCGTTGAAATATTTGATATGATAGAAACTGTTGATTCTTATGATTTAGCAGATGAAATTAATGAAAGGTGTGAACAAATTGACAAAATAATGCCTGTATTAATTGAAATAAACAGTGGGAGAGAAAAACAAAAGTTTGGAATATTTCCTGAAGATGCATTAAATTTAATACAAGAGATTTTACCTTTACCTCAAATAAAGATAATGGGGTTGATGACTATGGGTCCTCGTTTTGGAAACCCAGAAGATTCTCGTCCATACTTTATAGAAACGAGAAAAATATTTGAAAAAATAAAAGCACTTAATTTACCTCGTGTAGAGATGAAATACCTTTCAATGGGTATGACTAATTCATATCAGATAGCTATTGAAGAAAAAGCGAACATGGTAAGAATAGGTACCCTGATATTCGGAAAGAGAAATTATAAAAATTAATTAATAAAAAGAAATCAAGGGCGATAGTAATCCATAGAGAACTACTATATGTCCCTTTATTTTATTTAAAAAAAATTAGGAGGAAGAAATGACAGAAAATACTAATAGTAATATACAAAACTCTGAACAGGCTAAAGAAGAAAAAATAGCAGCGAATAAAAAACTTAATGAACAACTTAAACAAAATATGTCTAAAATAAAACATAAAATTTTAGTACTTTCCAATAAAGGGGGAGTAGGGAAAAGTTCAGTAGCTATTAATTTAGCTTATTTTTTAAGCGAGAAGGATTTTAAAGTGGGAATATTAGATGCCGACCTACACGGGCCATCGGTGGCTACAATGTTAGGGTTTGAAGGAAAGAAATTGCAGGGAAGTTCGGAAGGAATAATTCCTATGAACGTTTCTTCTAATTTAGTGGCTGTTTCTATGGCTTCTCTGATTGAAACTTCTGATGCCCCTCTTATTTGGAGAGGACCTTTAAAAATGATGGCTTTAAAACAGTTTTTAGGAGAAGTGAAATGGGGCAATTTAGATTTTCTTATAATTGATTCTCCTCCCGGAACAGGGGATGAGCCCTTATCGATTTGTCAACTTATTCCGGAATTAGAGGGAGGAATTATAGTAACTACTCCTCAGGGAGTAGCCCTATTAGATTCTCGAAAATGTGTAAATTTTTTAAAAAACCTTAATATTCCTATTTTGGGAATTATAGAAAATATGAGTGGATTAAAATGTCCTCATTGTGGTAAAAATATCGATTTATTTAAATCGGGAGGAGGGGAAAAGGCAGCAGAAGAATTTAAATTACCTTTTTTAGGCAAAATTCCCATAGATTTAAATATGGTGAATTCTGCAGATGAGGGGAAACCATATATCTCTCAATATAAAAATTCAGAAACTGCTCAAGTTTTTAATAAAATAGTAGAATTAATTCTCGCTAAAATGAAATAGCAAAATTATTTGGCATTGCTACAGCGTATTATATCAATTATGCAACACAACGAGGCTGCTATAGTGAATAGATTGGGGTATAGATAATGAAAATTACTATTATTTATGATAATGAAATAACAAAAGATATTAAAGGGTTAAAAGCAGGATGGGGTTTTTCCTGTTTTATCCGAACTAAAGAGAAAAATATTTTATTTGATACGGGTTGGGATGGTGATATACTTATTTCTAATATGGAGTTATTAGGTATAAATCCTAAAGATATAGATTTAGTAGTCATCTCGCATAGTCATTGGGATCATTATGGTGGTCTTGCTCGATTATTACATTTAAATAGTAAGTTAGCGGTTTATGTTCCAAAATCTTTTTCTAAACATTTAAAGGAAGAGATTAAAAAAAGAGCAAATACTTTTTATGAAATCCAAGAATTAACAGAGATTTATGAGGGAATTTATACTACTGGTGAAATTGAAGGATCTATTATTTCAAGTAAAACAAAAACGTTAATTAAAGAGCAATCATTAATTATCTCAACAGTTAAAGATCTTATAGTTATTACAGGTTGTGCCCATTCGGGGGTAGACAAGATATTAAACTCAGCAAATAAATTAGGGAAAATTTATGCTTTATTGGGAGGATTTCACGATTTTGAGGAATATAATTTGTTAAAGGATATATCTTTGATTGTACCTACCCATTGTACTAAAAATAAAAAGAAAATCATTACTTTATTTCCGAAAAATTGTATCGAAGGTGGAGTCGGTTACCAACTTATTACATAAGAGATTTTGGGAATATGAAGTCAAAAAACATATGTAAATGGTATAATGTTTGTCCGATGAAAAGATATTTCGAAGAAGGTAAATTAGATAAAAAATGGGTAGAGGAATATTGTTGGGGTAATTATCAGCATTGTGTGAGAAGGAAGATGGAAGAAAAGGGCCAATATCATCCCGATAATATGCTTCCTGATGGAACTATTAATGAAAAATTATAGATATAGAAGTAAGGGGATATATTATGTACTATACATATGCAATAACCGGATTAGTGCTAATAATCTCTTTTATTATAAATAAACAGAAGACACTCAAGGCAGTTAAGATTGCTGCCATAAAATTTAAAAAAATATTTCCCACTTTTATAACTATGCTTATACTTGTTTCGATTATCCTTTTTCTTTTTCCCGATGAAGTAATTTCGAATTATTTAGGAAATAGTAGCAAATTTATTAGCGTTTTATTAGCCTCCTTTATTGGTTCAATAACTTTAATGCCCGGTTTTGTGGCTTTTCCTCTCTCCGGTATTTTACTAACTAAGGGAGTGCCCTATATGGTTTTATCCGCATTTACTACTACCTTAATGATGGTAGGTATAATAACCTTTCCGCTAGAAAAAGAATATTTTGGAGTAAAGGTAACTGTAATAAGAAATACAATTAGTTTTTTTATAGCTCTTATTGTAGCTGTAATAACTGGTATTTTATTTGGAGAGATTTTCTAATGAAAAAAAATGTTAAAATAAGAATAGCTTATATATCAATTTATATTCTTTTCTTAGCTGTATCCTTTATAATAGGGTATAATCCAGGAAAAGAGATTGCTTTTAATTTTATTTCTTTTTTAATATATATGCTTAAGATATTACCTTGTGCCTTTATATTGATAGGTCTGTTTGAGGTATGGGTAAAGAAAGAATTAATTGAAAAACATTTAGGTGAAGAATCTGGGATTAAGGGATATGCATGGGCTATACTGCTTGCTGGAACCATAGCTGGTGGACTATTAGTAGCGTTTCCAGTTGCTTATTCTTTATATAATAAAGGAGCAAAGCTTAGTGTTATTTTTGCTTATATAGGAGCTGCAGCAATTTGTAGAGTTCCCATGACTTTGTATGAAGCATCATTTATGGGAGTAAAGTTCACTGCAATAAGACTATTAGTTTCGCTGCCGTTGGTTATCGTAACTTCGATATTATTAGGAAATTATCTGAGCAAGAGAAATTATAAGATAGTAGAGGGAAAATAAATTAATTATTTGTAGCCTTTGTTTTATCAAAATAAAGATTGTTCCTATATAATAAAAATATTCTATTAATAAAAAATTAAAAAAGAGGAGCAAAAATGAATAAAATAGAGATTTCTTTAAACGATTCACCGGTTGCCTCGCCAGGCGTTCCAGTTTATCTGATTTCAACAATGAGTAAAAGCGGAGTAAAAAATATTGCCCCTTATGGAATGGTGATGCCAGTCTCTCATAGTCCTTTTATTTATGCAATTGGTTCAGATAAAGATAGAGATACTTACCGAAATATTGTGGAGACAGAAGAATTCGTCTTAAATGTTCCTTCCACTTCTATGTTAGAAAAAGTAAATCTTACCGGAATAAAATTTCCTGGCGAAATAGATGAATTTGAAAAAGCAAAATTTACCTCAATCCCAGCTTTAAAAGTAAAGACCTCTTTAATTGCTGAATGTAAATCCCATTTTGAGTGTAGATTATTGAATATTTACGAAATAACTAAGACCAGAGTTATAATAATTGGAGAAGTAGTAACGATATCAATAGACCGGGAACTTTTTTTGAAAGATTTTGCCAAACAAAAAGGACAATTAGATCCTTTGTATTATGTTCAGGGAGCTTATTTCGGATTAGGAAGATATGTAGGAAAAAGATAATAAATTTATTAGGAGTATATATAGATTAGATGAAAACCTATTTAGATTGTATCCCCTGTTTTTACAGACAGGCCTTAGATGCTGCTCGAATTGCGGGAACAGATGAGATTATACAAAAAAAGATTATTGATGAACTTTCTCAATTAATACCAAATTTTTCTTTAGAAATAGCTCCTCCAGAGATGGGAAGAGAGATATATAGTTTGGTCGGGAAAATATCCGGTGTAAAAGACCCTTTTAAAGAGATTAAAGAAAATAGTAATAAGTTTGCCTTGAAACTTTTCCCTAAATTAAAACAAGAAATAAATAATTCAGAGGATGGGCTTTTAACTGCTTTAAAATTATCCATTATCGGTAATATTATCGATTACGGAGCGAAAAATTCCTTAGATGTGCCAAAAGAAATAAGTTATCTTTTTCAAGGAAATTTCATAATTAATAATGAAAATAATTCGACTACCTTTAAATATAATCAATTTAAAGAAAGCTTGAATAAGACTAACACTATAATTTACCTGGCTGATAACGCCGGAGAGGTAGTTTTTGATAGACTGTTAATAGAAGAGTTGGTAAAAGAACTGGGGAAAGAAGTAATTTATGTAGTAAAGGGTAAGCCTATTATTAATGATGCTTTAATAGAAGATGCTTTATTTTGTGGGATAAATAGAACAGCAAAGGTTATTTCGAGCGGCTCAGATGCACCGGGGACATTACTTAAATATTGTTCACCTGAATTTATTAGATTATACCAAAAAGCAGAGTTGATTATCAGCAAAGGCCAGGGAAATTATGAATCCCTCTCTGAAGAAGATAAATCTATATTTTTTCTATTTAGAGCAAAATGTCCGGTAATAGCAAAAGATGTTGGTTGCAAGGTAGGAGATATGGTATTAGTAGGGGGGTGAAAATGAGTTATAAATATTAATAAAATATCAGAAGCCACCTATGTATTAGTAATAAAAATATCTGAAGATTTTAAAACCATTGTCGGTAAATTGGGGAAGGTATTTTTTAAAAAAGGAAATTATATTTATATTGGTTCAGCTAAAGGTTGCTTAGAGACCAGGCTGAGAAGGCACTTAAAGAAAGATAAGAAGAGTTTTTGGCATATAGATTATCTTTTAAAAAATAGAAGAACTCAAATTTCAAAAATTTGGGTAATTTTTAAATCAATTGAATGTGAAACAGCTGATGTATTTAATGAAGAACATACTTGCGAGATAGTGAAAAAAGGTTTTGGTTCATCAGATTGTAAATGTGTGACTCATCTTTTTTATATAAAAAATAAAGAGAAAACAAAAAATATTTTAGAAAAAATAGGTTTTTCGAGAAGAACCGAATCCGGAAGTTATAATAATTTTTAATGAAACTCCCCCAGCAGGAGCTGGGGGTATCTTTATCTACAAGCAAAAAATGAGCTTGAGCCCTTCGGGCTGCCGCTACATCTCCAGACAGGAGTCTGGAGTTTTATGCGGCTCAATAAAAAAAATATTTTAACAATATTTTAAAATTTGACAAATAAAAATAAATACTTTAAAATGATATTGAGACTTAATTGCAATGAAAAATAATATAAGGAGATTCAATTGATTGATGCAGATCAGAAATTTGAAGAATTTCTAAAATTAAAAGAATTAAAATATACCTCTGAAAGAAGTCTTATTTTAAAAGCAATATTTTCATTTCATAAACACTTTGATGTAGAGGAACTTTTTGAAAAATTGCGTAAA
>DMCY01000063.1 GCA_003451675.1 Candidatus Atribacteria bacterium | reverse complement strand
TCAAAACACTCCATATTATTCACCCCTTAAATCCCCCCTAAAACCCCCCTCTTATCCCCCTTCTTTTTATTATTGCTCCTTGGCTCAAAAGCTACGCTCGCGGGGACGCTTCTAAGCATAAATGTAAGAGAAGATTACGCTCTTATGCCCCGCTGTTGCTTCGCTTTATTCGCCACCGCAAAAAAATAAGGTTAGGCTATGATTCATTAGGGGGGAAGCATTAAGGGGGAAGGAAAAACTGCGGTCGATTCACCCTCTACTCTACAAGCATAATTGCGGGTATTATCGAGACCCTCTCTCCCTTGCCCCGCCCCTATTTGTGAACCTTTTAGTGATTTTGTTATCGTTTGTGATTTAGTCTTCTCCCCGTAAAAGAGAGATAAAAAATAAGTGAGAGAATAAGAGCAGGAATTTTTTATCTCCCTTTTCGGTGACTATATCTTTTTGATTCTTTGCATTTACGCGATAGGTAAAAAATCTCAGAACAAAAAAAGAAAATACCTTTTTCTGATCTGAGATTTTTTACCTATCGCGAGGGAAAGAGAAGGGAAAGAGAAAGAGAAGAGAGGAAAAACAAAGAAAGAGCAATACACTCACCAGGTAAATAGTAATTTACCTGGTGAGTGTATTGCCAGGGAGAAAGAGTATTACTTTTTATAAAACAGGGGGGAAACACCCCTAATTTATAAAAAGTAATACCAGAAATAGAAAAGCAGAAAGAGAAGCATAACACTCAAAACATAATTTTGAATTTAGGAAAAAGAAAAATTTGAAATTATGTTTATCGTGTAATGCTAAAGAGAAGACGAACGCTTAAAAGATATATAAGAAGGGAAAATCACCCCTCTTATATATTTTTATTCTGATATAGAATGTGTAGCAGTCAACGAACGGTGAATTAGTCTTATCCCCGTAAAAACAAGATAAAAAGCAAATGAGGGAATAATTGCGGGAGCTTTTTACCTTCTTTTTCGGTGGCTAATATCTTCGGATTCTTTGCGGTTAAGCGATAGGTAAAAACATCCATAAATAAAATATTAAAAGAAAAGAAACATTTTATTTATGTAGTTTTCACCTATCGCCTAGGGAAGGATCATTTTTTTTCTTCTCTTTGTAATTTTTCTCTTATATCCCATTAAATTTTTAACTATACTGGTGTTTTTTATTTTTATCCTTTTAATTCCTCTTATTATTTTATTACCTTATCCTAGCCTTTTTTTGTAAATTAAAATTTAATATTAAATTTACCATCTTTTATTATAATCTTTCTATCAATGGCTACAGTTGGAGCTAATATTAAGACATCGTTATGAGTCTTGCTCTTGTTATTTCCACCAAAATCTATATTCATCCCAAATCCTATATGAACGGTTCCAAGCATCTTCTCATCTTCTATCATTTTTCCTATTAGTCGTGATTCATTATTGGTTCCAATCCCAAGTTCGGCAACTATATATGCATTTGAATCGTCAACGGATCTTAAAAAATCATCAAATTTTCTAGCTTCTTTACCTCCAGATATTTTTGTAATTCTTCCTTTGTCTATTTCAATAATAACTTGCTCGCTTAAAAGACCAATGGGGGCTATTGTGCCATCAGCAACAAGCATTCCTGAAACAGAATTTTCAATAGGGGCTATATAAGCCTCACCTGCTGGAAGATTGCCCCATTGAGCTGGTTTTATGTATAGACCGTCATCTGGCGCACCTGGTTTTCTGTTGGCTATATCAAGTCTAAGGTTAGTCCCAACTGTACTATTTATCTCTACGACAGAACCAATCTCAAGATATTTAGAAAGCCTTCTCGTTCGTTTAGCAATAAGATCATAATCTGCGCTAAGACCATACTGAAACATATCCAGAGTAACAGAGCCCATACTAGCCATTCTAACTCCCTTTTTGGTAGCATTAAGTCGCGCATAAGTATGACTTAACGAAAATTTTGTAACTATAATGGCTACCTCACTATTTTCCATCATTAAGGCTACCCGAGCGGGGGGTTCTTCTCCACGAAACCTACTTGGAGCCATAACAATAAAATTTGGTTCAATTTTAAGATAGGTACAAGCCTTTCTAATTAACTCTGCTGTTTCTAACATTTCAGTATCAGTTATTATAGAAACAATTTCTCCACTCTTGACGCCGAGATTTTTCCTCAATATTCTAATTGCTATTTTAGTTGCATTCGAAATTTTCATAAAATTACGCTTAATTTTCCTTTACAATTAATGGTAGAATTCTTGTTCTTTCAGTATCTACAATCCCCAGATCAGATATTTTATAGTAAGGGCTTACGGAAAGTGAAAGAACTGATAAAAATGTTAAAGGACGTTTGTGAAGTACTCCCAATTCTCTAAGGGTTTTTTCAATTTTTTCTGTAACAAGTGCCACTTCCTTAACTGGGGCATCAGTTATAATTCCACCTATTGGAAGCCGTAAAAAAATCTCTTGACACCCATTCACTACAGCTATGCCACCACCTTCTTTTATAATTATATTTATGGCTTTGGTCATTGATACAGGATCTTTACCCACAACAAGTAAATTGTGACTATCATGAGCAAAAGAAGTAGCAAAAGCCCCGCGCTTCATACCTAATCCCTTTAAAAAACCTACACTACCGGTCGGTTTTTGTAGATTTCGTCTAAAAACATTAACCTGTACTAGATCCTTTTCGTTAATAAACGGAAATCCATTTTTAAATTTAATAATTTCTTTATCTAAAGTAGTAACTGTATTTTCAGAGTTCGCAACGATAACATTAACCAATTTTTCTTCTGTAAAATTGTCTCTTCTAACCTTAAAATCAATTTCTTTAAGCTTTCTAATACATAATGAATTATTAAAATTTTTTATACCTTTTGTTGAAAAAGTATTTTTTGTTGAAAAAACTTCTCCTTTAATAAAAACGCTCTCAGGTTTTAGAACTTCCAGAGTTTTAGAAATAAAAAAACTTGCAGTTTTGCCTGGAGCTATAACTCCAAGATCTTTTATGCCGAGATAGTTTGCTGGTCGTATACTGCTTGAAGCAATAGCATCGATTGAATTCCATCCATTTTTAATGGCCGTATTTACAATTTCATTAAGATGGCCTTTTAAGAGAACTGTTGGGGTTATATCATCTGTTATTAATAAAATCCTAGATCTATCTTTTAGGTTCATGATAAAGTTTATGTTTCCCTTGCTAAGAGATTTTTTTTGAAGCATAACATACATACCCTTCCTAAGTTGTTCTTTGGTTTTTTTTGGATTTGTTAGAGTATGATCCGACCTTATTCCGCAGCTAATATATTTTGATAGATTTACACCTTCTAAGGTTGGACAATGTCCTTCGATAGATAATCCCTTATCCATCGCAACCTGTATTATAGCCATAATTTCTTGGTTTTCTTCGATTACACCATTGTAATCCATAACTTCTCCCAAGGCTATAACTTCATTATTATTCGCTAAATTACGAACATCTTCCGAAGAAATTATTGCATTTTTAGTTTCTAGGTTTTTTCTAGTCGTTGGAACACAACTTGGTATTGCTATATATATTCTTAATGGTAGGAATTTAGAATTTTTTATCATAAAACTAACGCCATTTTTTCCAAATACATTAGCTAACTCATGAGGATCCTGAAGTATACAGATCGTACCATGTGGGATAACTGCTTCTGCAAATCTTGGCGGGGTAACAAGACTACTTTCAATATGCATATGAGCATCAATTAGTCCAGGGACAACATAACCTCCCTTTACATTTATTTTTTCGCCGCTAAGATCTTCTGGTGACCTTCCTTTTTCAACATATTCGAAAAAATGATTTACAACCGAAAACCAACCATTATAAACTTCAAGGTTTACAACATCTATTATCTTAGCATTCTTAAAAATTTTCCTATATTCCAAAAGTTAATATCTCTCCTTCTCTTTTGCAATAAGTATCTTTACTGCTTCTATGGCTACGTCTACCGCTTTCTTTTCTCCAATTTTGAATAAAGTTTCTTTTTCTGCTAAAGTAGGCTGTTTCTCTAACCATATGTTAGAATCAGTAACTAAAACAGACCCAACATGTAGTTTATAAATGCTGCCAAGAATAAAAGAAATAGAACATTCCTGTTCAGACGCAACTATACCATACTTAGTTAATAATTGATTAAGAAATTTATCTTGCACATAATACGCATCTCTTGTAAAAACTGTACCTATATAACTATCATATCCAAGGTGCTTTGTAGCTTCTATTAAAGCATTGGTCACCTTAAGACTTGCTACTGCTGGAAAGCCCAGAGGGATATAAGCTTGAGATGTCCCTTCTCCTCTAAAGGCAGAGGTAGCAACAACAATACTTCCTATAGGAATATTTTTCTGCCTTCCACCTGCAGAACCAACCCTAATAAAATATTTTCCTCCAACTTTCGCAAGCTCTTCAATTGCAATAGATGTTGAAGGCCCCCCAATGCCTGTAGAGCAAACACTAACAGGAACAGTATCAAGTCTCCCAGTATAAACAAAGTATCCACGATTAGCAGATACTTCTCTTACATTATCAAGTCTTTCAGATATTCTTTTTGCTCTTCCTTGATCACCAGGTGTTAATACATATTTTCCAATATCGCCATATTTACACCTTATATGTTTCTGTATTTCTTCCATTCTTTTCACCCTTCAAATTTAGTTTTATTTCCGTTCTGTTAATACCACTAACTCTTCTGGTTTTAATTTAACAAATACTGATTCGCCTTCTTCAAAACTGGCTTGTGTTTCCGATCGTAGAGCTGTCAACTCTCCCAAATCAGTTCTTAAAATATAGACTATCCTGTCGCCTTGAAAGATTTTAGAGATGACTACGCCTTGGAGTATATTCTCCTCACTTTCTCTAACAATTGCGAAAAGCTGAACAGATGAGGGTCGTATAGCCAGGGCAACTTCTGCCTTAGAAGAAAGAGTCTGTCCTTTATAGGAGGATGTTATTAAGTGATGTCCGGCAGCTTCAAAGTGGACGAACTGTTTGTCCTGGGAAACGATTATTGCTGGGAATCGATTACTTAACCCCATAAAATCTGCCACAAATACATTTATAGGCTCAAAGAAGAGTTCTTTTGGTGTTCCAATTTGTTCAATTCTTTCTTGGTTCATTAAGACAATTCTATCGGAAAAAGCCAATGCCTCTAATTGATCATGGGTAACATAAATAGTTGTGACACCTAACTCCTTTTGAAGTCTACGAAGCTCTACTCGCATATTTTCTCTTAGCTTAGCGTCAAGATTTGAAAGCGGTTCATCTAGTAATAAAAGTAACGGTTCTATAACCAATGCCCGTGCAAGAGCGACTCTTTGCGCTTGTCCTCCAGAGAGCTGTCGGGGAAATCTCCCCTCCAATTCCTCCAAGTTTACCATAGTAAGAGCGTCTCCGACCCTCCTCTTGATCTCTATAGAAGGTAAGTGCCTCATCCTAAGCCCAAAAGCTACATTTTCAAAAACTGTTAAATGCGGAAAAAGGGCGTAGGATTGGAAAACGATGCCGAAGTTACGATTATAGGAGGGTATATTAGTGAAATTCTTACCCTGCACCAAGATCTTGCCTGATATAGGTTGCAGAAAACCCATTATCGTTCTAAGTAAGGTTGTTTTTCCAGATCCTGAAGGTCCAAGGAGGGATATAAATTCCCCCTTGGAAACAGTAAGGTTGAATTTGTGTATAACCGGTTCGTTTCGTCTATACTCTACAGTGATATCTTTTACCTCAAGGAATACCATCTCTTCGCCTCTCTAAAAGTATTGGGATAGTCCCAGCGTTTTTTCTACAATTTGGACAATAACTACCGTTAGTAAGATAAGAAGGGTTGATAGGGCTGCTATGGTTGGGTCATAATAGTATTCCACATATGACAACATCTGAACGGGCAACATGGTAACCCCGGGTCCTGTAAGAAACATAGATACTGGAACATTATTAAAGGACGTGATGAATGCAAGAATAAAAGCTGCTATAATACCGGATCGGATATTTGGTAATACCACGCGAAAGAAAACCTTCCATGGAGTAGCTCCCAAACTTATTGCTGCCTCATCAATGGAAGGATCCAGATTTTTAAGACTCGCTAAGACCACCCGGATGGTGTAGGGAAATACAAGGACAACATGTCCTAGATAAAGTCCAATGAGTATTGGAAATCCACCGATCAGCACGAAGAATCGAAGAAGGGAGTAACCGATGACCAATCCGGGAACAATAGCAGGGGATAAAAAGATAAGTTTAACAAGTCCTTTCCCTCTAGAAGTAAAACGAGCGGTTGCATAAGCAGCCGGAACTCCAAACACCATTCCAGTGAGAGTAGAAGCGATTCCTATAAGCAAGCTTGTTTTCAACGCGTCTATAAACATACGCATTCCGAAAAGCTTACTGTACCAGGAAAGAGTGAAACCCTGTGGTGGGAACTGGAGCAAAGCTCTCTCTCCGAACGATGCAGCTAACAGAATTACATAAGGTCCCAGCAATAAGCAAAGAACCACGACCAACATCAGCATAGAGAATCCTGGAGTCTTCATAATGTTTCCTCCAGTCGCCTTCCCTTGAACACCTGGTTTATAAATATAACCATGATTACCATTATCACTGCGATTACAGTGGCACTTGACCACTGTAGTAAAACCAAGGATTTTTGCTGTAAGAGTGTGGATAACATCAACAGCTTCGTCCCCCCCAACATGGCTGGGGTAACGTAAGCAGTTGTGCTCCCGGTAAATACCAGGGTTCCCCCAAACACTAAGCCTTCCCTCGAGAGCGGAAACACAACCCGCCAGAAGGTTTGCAGTTTATTTGCTCCTAGGCTATAAGCTGCCTTCTCTACATCAGCAGGCATGTTCTCCAGAGCGCTAACTAGAGAAAGCACCATAAAAGGCAGGAAAAGCTGTAAAAGACCTATAATAACAGCAGATTCGGTATAAAGAATCTGTACTGGGTTTCGGGTGTTCCATAAAGACAACAATACACTATTGATGAGACCATGACGTCCCATTATTACCAACCAAGCATAAGTACGAGCTACAGCATTGGTCATAAGGGGAAGGATTATTAATGACATGAGAAGATTTCGCTTTTTTGATTTAATAATTGCAGAGGCTGCTGGGTAAGCTAACAGTGCAGCAAGAAAGGTTACGATGGTACTTATCTTTAATGTTCTAAGGAGTGCAGCAGTAAAGACTGGCTGGGAAAACACGTTTATATAGTTGTTGAAACCCCATCTTTTTTCAGCTTGAAAACTCTCCATAAAAATGAAAAAAAGTGGAGCAATAAAAAAGATGGTTAAGAAACAGAGTGCTGGAAAAGTCCAAAACCAAACTCCTTTTTTCATATGTTATCCTCCATTACATCAATATGCTACGCCTGAATAAAGGGACTGGGGACCAGACACCTCCAGTCCCTTTATCTCTTCTTACTTACAATTTCAATTTATCCCACTTTTCTACCCATTTATCTATATTTTCTCCTAGGTAGGTCGGGTCAAAGAAAACTAGACTATCGATAAGTTCTTCCCCGTAGACCAATTTACCTGCGATGTCAGCAGGAAGATCAACAAATGTGTTGACAGGTGAATCGACCAAATCCAACGCTTCGGCCATTTGCACCTCGTGTGAAAGCAAGAAATTTATGAACTCTTCAGCCCAATAGATATTTGGCGTTCCGTTGACGACGCCCACGACACTCGTCTCTCCAATAACTCCTTCCTCAGGGAGAACCCGTGCAAGGGGAAGATCAAGGGCTTCCACCCTCGCCCAAGCAAAACTTGGTATTGGGGCAAGCAAAACTTCTTCTTGTTGAAGTAACATGATCGCTTCCGAGGAACGCCGATAGATCGTAGGTGCTCTCTCGATTATATCTGACAGCTTTTGCCATCCAACATCCAGATCACGATCCGATTCACCCCAAACCCTGGAGGACATAAGTAGCATAGCAGGCCCATAGGTAGTGTTCATCTCCGACCAGGTAATGTAACCACTCAGTTCTGGTCTCCAAAAATCTTTCCAAGATGTAACGGGAGGTTCTATCTTGTCCTTTCTATAATAGATTCCCATACATTGAACTGTGTATGAAATAACATAGTGTCCACTCAAGGGATCCCGAGCCCAATCATAAATATAGGCAAGGTTTGGGATACGTTCGGGTCGATAAGGCTGTAAAACCCCTTCCTGTATTGCTCTGTAGGCAAAGGTAGGGGTAAAGCCTACAACATCAACAACTGGTTTATCTTTTTGTACCACCAACCGGGCTAAGCGAGCCGCATTGTTCCCAACGTCCCATTCAACCTTAATTCCATACTTCTGTTCGAAAGGTTCTGCGATATTCTTATTAAGAAGATCAAGGTTAAACCCCCACCATGATACTACAAGTTTGTCAGGTTTAGGTGGGACCGCTGCGTTTGTTTCTCCCTGTGCCAATACCAATGTTCCTAACATTATGCCTACTAGAACTACACCAATTATAATTACTTTCTTCATCTAAATTTTCTCCTTTCAAATATTTGATTGGTAGAATTTCTTGACCTAAATTTTCACTATAAATATCACCTCCTATTTTCTTGGTTAGAGGCGAAGCATGGCTGTAGCAAAGTGTATATCTCAACTGATTATGATTATAGTGGTCGGGATATGAGATCTCGTTAAGCGATGGCTCGACCAGAGATTGCGGTGAGAATTCGCAGATAGCCTGTTGGGTAAAACCTACCTCATGTCTACTCCTCCTCAACCCAGTAAGTATTCGATTCATGAGAGAATCTACACTTCTGAATTCAAATACTATACATCATCCTTTAACGATATGATAGCACGAATGTCCTCAATGTCAAGCAAACGAATTGCCTCGCCTGTTATTTAAAAATCAAAAATGCACTAATAAAAACAATAAAAATATGTAGACAGCTATTCTGTCTACCGTTTTGTACAAGGGAGAGATAGCAACTGGAGAAAGCATAATAAACTTACTGATGAAGTTGAACCACAATGGAAACAGGTACTTAATGATTATGGGGTAAAGGTAAAGTATGCTTTATCTCCACAGCCCAAAAGTAAGATTGAAAGACCTTATAGATGGATTCAGGGCAGATTAATAAGGACCTGTTATAGAGAAAATATTAGGGATATTAAAAAAGCCCAATTAATCTTGAATCACCTTATCCGAAAATATAATCACCAATGGATTCATTCTACTACCGGGGAATACCTTATATTAGGTTTCAAAAAGTAATAAGAAATAAAAAAGAAAAGATTCCTCTTTAGGATTTAGGATAAGGCCACCATTTAAGTTAGTAAAAGATATCTTTTTTAAAAGTAGATAGGATGGTAAATTCTTGCCGCAAAGTTTCCATAGATAAATTAGAATTAAGAGTACCCAAAGCACCACCATATGAGAGAATACAAATTCGGATAGTACCAGATAAAGAATCTGGTCTATCTGAAGTAAGATTCTGGCATGAAGATGATCTTTTAGGTATACAAAAAAATTAAAAATTCTAATCTTAATTTAGTGCAATTTTAACTTTTAACTAATAAGTTATTTGCATTTAGATGTTGTAAAAAAATAGTGTATTTTTAGCCTTTAAAAAGTGCACTTTTGAAATGTAACTAACACTCTTTGCAATTTCTTTTCTCGGCGTTTGCAGAAGCCAGTGCCGCAAAAATTCTCGTGCTTTTGCTTGCCTGCATTTTTTGCGGTGCTGAGTCTTCTATAAACGCCCTCGGTGTCACACATATAAACTCTTAGGATAGTTTTAGTTTTTTTTATCTGCTCTACCCGGAGTGTATACATACAGACAGATAAAAAATATTTAAACGTAGGAGTATAGTGATCAGGAACAGGGGGGGAGGGGAGTCATGCGATTATTAGGAATAGAGATTTAGCCCTACGATAAGAAGTATCTCATTTAGCCCGCCTTTATATTTTTAACCAGGCTAAAAAAGCTTTTAGCTGGTTAAAAATATAATGCTTTTTTTGCTATACATAACAAAGCTTTATCGGATAAGATATGCATGAGGTTATTTCTTGTAGAATGTCCGATAGAGTCTTGTTATGTATTGGCAGACTTTCAAATAGGCTTCTTAGCAAAAAAAGCTCTTGGCGGGCGGTCGTTGTGATGAGATAATCAGAAGTTATTTACCAGGAAGTCAATAAAAGCAGGTAACAGATTATTTTAATAAAATACCGGGGGAGAGAGAAAAAGAGGCCATATATAATCTATTTTAAGGAATTATTTTATTCTTTGTTTGTGTTTTATTTTTTTAACAGAGAGAAGCTTGGTCTTTATTACATATTTTAATATTCTAAAGTGCTCCCCATTTTATGATTTGGGCTTTGTAGATGTTATTCAGATATTCGATAGCATCTGTTTTATATTCCTTATATAAAGTTTTTAAGTTAACGTTCTCAAACTCCTTTTGTTCTTTTTCCTTGTTCCAAATCATAAGCTGAAAACCATTGTTTTGAATAGTTACTCTAGAGATAAAGCAGCGTTTAGTTCCAGTTTTATAGTTTTTCTCTATAGGATGGCCAACTATCAAGTTGCGATGATCTCTTATTTTTGTCCATGCTGAATCGGGCTTGGGGGATAATTTTCTTCCTAAAAATATTTGATAAATTTGGCGAATTGAATTCTGTTGCAGGAAAATTGCCTGAAGCAATCCATATAATTTAAGATATTTCTCACCATAGTCATTCCCGATCCCATAATCTTCATAATATTCTAGGGCTTGGCAAGTATCTCCTAGGGTATTCATCGAAACACAAAGAGTCATCCATTCATCATCAGGACGGCTATTAAAATACCTATCAAGAAGATTGGCATTGTTGACATAATCCCGAATCTTCTGTTCAAGGGCTGAAATTCGTCTCATTGTTTCACCTTAAAATCAGTGAATATTTTAATCTCTATTGCATATAACGGTTATCATGTTTGCGAAGTGCTGAGCGAAGCGGGGTATTTTGGCAGAGGCACGAAACATCGAAACTGCAAACATGTTGTTATGTGCAGAATCACGTTCTTCTTTTTTCCAAACAATTGATACCATAATTTGAAAACCAAATTAAAAATATTTGTATATCATTAGCAAGTTGTGGGATACTTACTGAAATGCAGTTGACTTTGCTTAGAGGCTTTTTTTCTTCGTCTCCCGCAGGCAAAACCACTACCAAACTAAGCTCATGGCCAATACCGGGAAATCCAAAAAACCTCATATGCTTTGGCCCCGCATGAACTAAATATTTATCCCTCACTATCTTCAATGGGATATCAAACCAATCGGTTTCTTCTCTGATACAGCGAGCATAATCCTCAAATTGTTCTAATTCTTCGTTATTCTCTTTTAGTTTTTTAAAAAATTTCTTATGATTATTAAAAGATGTAAAACTTGGGAGTTGATTATTTGTTATAAAGTATCGTGATAGTCCTATTGTTTTATCCATTAATATCCTAGAATGCAAAATACAATTAAAAAAATCATATGCCAAATATTTAGAAATTGCGTTGTACTTATTCGCCAACTTACGTTGTGATTCTGAATATTTACCCCTAGATTTTCGAACATAATATGGTCCATTGCTCCATCGTACAGCAATAGACATTTCAAGAAGGAATCTCGTAAGGCTTAAATAGAAAAAATTATATGCTTCACGATATCTATAAATATCATCTGCGAATAGAGTAAATTCTTGTTCTTTGTCCAAAAGCCTAAAAAATGGCTCCATAGGATCCTTTCTGAATTTTTTCAATTCTCGACTTATATTTAACTTTTTTTTAAGGGCTTTATATCCCTGAAACCACTTTTCATTATTCATATCTTCTTAAACCATAATTTTGTGAATAACTTAAAATAATCAAACTACTTTGTTTATGCACGACTATAGTTGGAGTTCCGAAAATTAATCACCAATTTTCCCTGTAGTATATCTTATAGATTCTTACGCTTATTATAACTAATTTTATTAATTTTACAAATAGTAGTTTATATATGGGTAAGTCAAGGGATCCTTTTTGTATCGGGGAGGTTCCCTTTATAGTTTTATAAAATAAGGAGCATTTATAAGGAAATCAAAGAAATAGGAAGCTTTATACATTATAAAGGGCTACAATGTTCTAATATTGACTAATATATGTGTATATGATAATATAAACATATAACGTTTAGCTTTGCTTGATTTAAAACCCGTCCTCGATCTGATCGGGGATTCAAAAAAAGGAGGTGAAAAATAATGGCAATAGTAGTAACCGTTCCTCGTGATTCATCCTTACAGTTTAGACTGGTAGTAGGTACTAATCCGGATACCGGAGCACCTATCATCAACAGCAAGACCTTTACTAAGATCAAATCAGCTGCTTTAGACCAAGATGTCTATGATACAGCTACTGCTTTAGTAGGTCTGCAGAAGTACACTGTAGATGAGATCAGACTGGAAAAAGAATCCCAACTTACTGAATAATCGCTAATAATTGTAAACCATAAACAAAGAAGGAGGTGAAAATATAATGGCAACCGAATTAGGGGAGGTAACCAGTTATAAAAGACTCTATATGCAATTCAGGGATAGTGCAGCAAAAACTATCAACATCACTTTGAATAATCCTAAAAATTTGGAGGATGGAGACTATGCCGATTTTGCGGCACAGGATGCAGCTATTGAAGGAGTTATGGACACTATTATCGCCAAGAACGTCTTCCATAATAATGGTAATGACTTAGTGGCTAAAGTCAATGCAAGAATCCTTGATTATAAGTCTACTGATGTTATGGATGTATAACTTTAATATATTGTAATATTTCTCCTTGGAAGGGCCGCGGACCTTCCCCGGGAGAGAGAAAGGAGTAATAAATGTTAGAAGTATTTATCACTAAATATCTATTAGATTTCGCTCTTGTTTTTCTTGTCGGTCTGCTCTCTAAATTTATGATCAATAAGTTTGGCCAGGACCGGACAGACAAGATAAAAGAGGCTATACTTTCTGCTATGCTCTGGGCTGAAGAAGAGCTGGGAATAGGGAATGGTGAGGAAAAATGGAAAATCGCCTGGGTGAAATTGATTGAGATATTAAGGAAACAAAAAGTTACATTAAAAGAGGGTGAAATTTCCTATGTAAAGGATCTTATGAAAGCTACGGTTCCGGAGGTGAACGAAATTATCTATAAGGCTATGCCGGATGTAGTAAGGAACGGCAGGACCTTAAAGTATAAATAAATATGGATATAATTAATGATATAGAATTAACTGAATATTTTTCTTTGCGTGAGTTTGAATGTCCCTGCTGTAAGCGGGTTATGTTATCACCGGACCTTCTGGCCAGATTGAATCATTTAAGGATGGTGATAAATAGGCCGATATATATCAATTCCGGATACCGTTGTAAAGAAGAAAACAAGAAGGTAGGGGGAGTTTCTGGCTCTTATCATCTCCTGGGTATGGCGGCAGATATCCATGTAAAGAATTTTTTACTTTTTGATCTCCTCCTTTTTGCCCAGGAAATAGGGTTTACCGGTATCGGATATTATGAAAAGGAAAATTTCTTACACCTTGATATTAGGCCTGGGGAAAAACGGGTTTGGAAAGGAAGTAAATTAATTGGATATTGAATATGTACTAAAATTAATAGCAAATAACGGCTTTCCCCTGGTGCTTTCTGTATACCTGGTGTGGAAATTAGAGTTTTTTATTAACGAAATAATCAAGAATCAAAAGGAATTTTCCCATAGTATTACTGCTGAAATCAAGGAAATCAAACAAACAATCAACGAATTACGGGTTGATTTTGCTAAAAATCAATGAAACCGTTGAAATATAAGGATTTCGGCGTTTTTCAAAAAAGCTTCTATTTTGGCGTATAAGAGGCGTATTTAAAAAATACGATGAATCATACCAGCCAACTTAAAATAGGGGCTTAAAACACGCTTAAATTAGATGTTATTTTTCGTGATTCCTGAAATTCCCCGCTTTTACCATTCTTTTCTCCTATATACTCTCTTTCACTACTATATACTCCTATTCTCTGTTATGCTTACCAGATTAACAAAGAAACCCTTAGGATTTTATGATAAAATTTAATACATTTACTATAATCAATTCATCAAAAAATCATTATTTATTTTGTTAATTTCATTAGTAAATAGGTATCACTATTTACCGAGAGTATTGAAATATACTTAGGGAAAAAATGTGAAGGTTTTTGAACTGGATCAGGGGAAGACTCAAAATTTGAAAATTGCAACTATGAAAAAGGCCGGTATTGAGTATGATTGGGTCACCTATATTCCGGTTGATTTTAAAAAGGAATCCTGGGTCGAAAAACTGACATAGAACGGTATTGATAGAACGAAAAGAACATTTTTCCCCTATATGTCATTTCCGCGAAAGCGGGAATCTATCTTCTCTTTTCCATCTGAATACTATTCACTAACAACTAATACACTTCGTAACTATTCTTTAGAAAAAGAAGGATTTTTTAATACCTGTGTCGTATTAATATTAATGTGTAGAAAAATTGAAAAGGACTAATTATTTTAAACGCTGGTGGCGATTCAATAAGGTAAATATATATTCTTGAAGTGTGACTAAAAAACCGCCTCCTGACACATTACATAACATAACACTTTTTTCAAAAGCTGTTAATGAAATTTACCGGAATTACGAATTCTTTGATTTTTATCTGTATTTTTGTTATTATAAATTCAAAAGAAGGAATTAATATGCACTTTATTCCGACAAAAGATGATTATTTTATTTCAATGGTTGTAAAATCATTAGATATTGAAAGAAATTTATCTGACAATTTTGCATATTACGAAATTAATAATTCTTACAACATTAACCCTATTCAAAAAAAATAATATCGAGTTTAGAGATAGCGAAGAAAAGAAATTAAATATTAAAATGAGTAGGAATAAATTATTTTCTGAAAATGTAATTGCACAACTAAAAAGCTTCTCAAAACTTGAAGATAATTGGGATTCTTATGGTGCAAGTAAAATAAGTTGGTCAACAATAGCAAATGCAATTGAATTTTTTATGAGGGTTGTTGATAGATATCCAAATTCTCCAATACCTTTTGTTTCACCATATCCGGATGGAAGAATACATGTTGAATGGCAAAAATTCTCAAAAGAATTACACCATTTGATTCCTAAGGATAACTCAAATTATTTTATTTATAGAATTATTAACAGAAAAGAAGGTGTATTAAAAGAGTATTATGATAAAGCAATTGGAATTGATGGTATGCTAAAAATATTTTCGATTTGGGATAGTTATGAATAAGCTTAAAAATAAATATATTGAAGAAGATGTTCCCGATAATGATTTTTTATATAGACGAGCTTCATTTAGAACATTTAATCAAAAAACAGGTAAATTTACTGCTTCAGCTTTTAAAATAAAGGCTTTTATAATAGAAAAAGAAAACAAAAAAGGTTTTTCTACAAATTGGAGTAGGTATTCCACTCCAGAAGAAACTTCTATCGATCCAATACATAAAAAACAATATTGCGTCGGTGAATTTAAAGCAATCATACCTCGTAAAGTTGACTTAGATGTAAATCATACCCCTCGTAATTACAATCGAGCTCATTGTACTATTTCTTTGGAAAAGATATTGGAAGATATTGAAATATATAAGGCAGAGTCTTTTATTGCTGAAAATTGTATCCCCAAATACTTTCCGAATGACACAATAAAAGATTAGTTTATCTATCTTATCAATTTATGTGTTATTTAATAACATTGTATCAATAAGTGATTACTTATTATTCTTACTTATAGATTATTATATCATTATAAATCTAGCAAATTATATGGTTAGAATAAGAGTAGGGAGTATAACTGTTGATAAATAAGGCATAATAAGCAGTTAAATTGGATTTAAAGCATTAACAGGAAGTCCAATTAACTTCTTTAGTTTAACTTGATTTTATACAGTTGCAGTTAGATTTTTTAGGTTATGATAAATATTATTGTTATCATTTAAACAAAAGTTGCGAAAATCGTCTAATAGCCTCCACCAAGTTTAACACTTTAGAACCCTTAACTCTTTACTAATAAAATTGTAAAGTTTTTATTTGTATATATTTTATAGATTATAGTTTTTGAAGATTACCTCTAACATTGAAGAATTAACTGATTTAATCTAACATTTTCAGTTGTAATATTTTCCTTAAAAGTTCTAAAGCTTTCCAATAGGGGGAGCCAGACAATTTCCAGCCCTTTGGCATTTGCTGAAGGGCTTTTTTATTTTTTGATATTTTTTTAAAAAAGAAGGATTCTCTGAACTTTGCTGAATATTAAAAGAAAGAGTATATGAAGCTCTCTAGCCTCTATACTCTAATAAATATCGATACTGTTAAATTAAATTAAAATATTTTTTAATTTAGAAACTTAATCTTCATATATCACACTTTACAAGTAAAAAAATAATTGAGGCAGTTAATTATTCTAATGCTGGAGATAAAGCGGCTTATATAGTGAAGGCAATAAGAGAAAATTGGCAATTCCCGAGGAATATTTAAGAGAGAAAAGAGAAGAACAACGGAAAGAAGAAGGGGAAAAAAATAGAATATATTAAAATATAAGGTACAAGAAGAGAAAAATAAAAAGAGGCGGGAAGAGAGTAAAAAGATAGAACAGATTTATAATCCACTTGAGCCGTTGCAACAGGAAGAAATAAAAAAAGAAATAGGAAATAGACTACCAGATTTTTGGAAAGAAAAGCTTAATAAGGTGAGAGCCAAAGGAGAAACTTCAAAAATGCTCGAGGATGTCCTGGAAGAAAAGAAGAGAGAAATGATAAAAGAGTGGAGTGATTCCGGAAGGATTGAAGCGTGCTAAAAAACCGTTAATCGTGCTCAGCAAATAAGTAACTTTTTTAACGAGGTAATCCGCACATTTGATTTTTTAAGAGAAACCAGATATAATTTATAATACAATGTTAAAAAATATTATTAAAAAACAATTAAAATTTATATTCAAATCACGTCAGTATTCCTTCGAATAGCCATGCCCGGCTACAACATTTTTTACTTATTTTATTAATCTTACGTTGTCACACTTAACCGCAGCGTCAATATTTATACTGTAATTAATTACAATATAATAAACGACAAACAAAAAATTAATCAAAACCCCCAGTAGTTATTTAGCAAAAAAACAAAAAAGGAGGTAATTAAATTCTTATAATTAAACACATTTTTTTCATGAATTATTTCATTAGAAATAGTCCATGAAACATTAAGTCTTTTAATATGAAGCATTTTTGCTTGGTAAAAATTAAAAAAGGAGTTGGTATTATCTTAGGAATTAAACAGCAAATAGAGCAGGATGAATGGCTCGAAGCTCTGGAAAGAACAAGAGAAAGATTGGAAGAAGATCCAGAGTATCGAAAAAGGATAATTTGTTTGAAGAATAAAACTCAAGAGGAGATCAAAAAGAAGATTGCGGGGAAGAAAGTGGCAGTATCCTGGAGTGGTGGTAAAGATTCTATTGTTTTAAAACATATGTGTCAGCAGATCGGCATCAATCGAGCCTTCTGGGTTAGAAGTAATCTTGAATATCCCGAAGTGCTTAACTGGGCTGATAAACATGGCCCGGATAACCTGGAAGTTGTTAATACCGGCCAGGACTTAAAATGGCTGGCAAAAAACCGGCATATGCTCTTTCCTCAGCATGGAAAAATAGCTTCTATCTGGTACAAGATTGTTCAGAATACCGGGCAGAAGTGGTATTTTGAAGAAAATGAAATTGATATGCTTCTGGTTGGCAGGCGGATAAAAGACGGAAATGACCCCGGTAAAGATGGTATGAATGTAAATAAACACGGAGTAGTCTATTATTCCCCCATCTATAATTGGAGTCACGAAGATGTAATGGCCTACGTAGAGCATTTTAATATCAAGCTGCCACCTTTATATAAATGGGCTAACGGCTTTCAAGTGGGGACCGGCCCCTGGGCTGCCCGAGAACATACCGGCTCTATACAAAAAGGCTGGGAAGAGGTTTACAGTATTAACCCCTCAATAGTCGAAAAGGCAGCAAGACATATAACCTCAGCAGCAAAGTTTTTGGAAAATTCAAAATAAATTAACTAAAAAAGATATTCAAAAAAAGTTGGAGAAAATTAAAAGCAGCTAAAATATAAAAGAGAGGAAGAACAAAACAAAGTGGAAATTTCTTTTATGGAATTCTTGGGCTATTACCAGGGAATAATTTTAAAAGAATTACTAAGACACTTGGAAATTATTGCTATTAGTATTCCAATATCAATTATTGTAAGTGTTCCATTAGGTTTCTATATTTCCCCCCGACCCAAGCTGGCCAAGTTGGTTATTTATATTACCAGTATTTTAATGACCATACCCAGTCTGGCTTTATTTGGTCTTATGGTTATTTTATTGGCACCATTTAATTTGGGATTGGGAATGGTTCCGGCAATTATTGCTATAGCTTTATATTCCCTTCTTCCTATTACCCGAAATACATATATAGCACTCAACCAAGTTTCCCAGGGAATGATAGAGGCAGCTAAGGGTATGGGGATGTCCAGTAAACAAATTTTGTGGAAAATAAAAATTCCTTTATCAATACCGGTAATTATGGCCGGTGTTCGCAATGCTATTGTATTGGGTGTCAGTGTTGCTACCTTTGCTTCTCTGGTAGCTGCCGGTGGATTGGGTTATTTTATTTTCGCTGGAATCGGTCGTTCTAATCTAAGAATGGTATTGGTTGGAGCCATCCTGGTTTCCGCTTTAGGAATTGGGGTAAATTACTTTTTGCTGATGGTAGAAGATTGGATTACCCCGAAAGGCTTAAAAATTAAAAGATAAAAGAAAAGGAGAATCCTCCTATGATTGAATTAACTAATGTAACCAAAAGATTTGGGGAAAAAGTAGCAGTTAATAATCTTAGTTTAAATATTGAAAAAGGGAAGCTAACTATGTTAATTGGTCCTTCCGGTTGCGGAAAAACTACAACTATGAGAATGATTAACCGGCTGACACCATACAATAAAGGAGATATTAAGTTAAACGGAGTTTCGATCAATAAAATAAACCCGGTGGAATTAAGAAGAAGTATTGGATATGTAATTCAAGAAATAGGTCTTTTCCCCCACTTCACTGTTTACGATAATATTGCTACTGTGCCACGTTTACTAAAATGGGATGAAAAGAAAATTAGAAAAAGAGTAGAAGAATTATTGGATATAGTAACTCTGGATTTTAATTATGCCTATAAATATCCCCTACAGCTTTCCGGGGGGGAAAGACAAAGGGTTGGTTTGGCCAGGTCTTTAGGCGCCGATCCGGAAGTTCTGCTAATGGATGAACCATTTGGAGCAATCGATCCGATAAATCGCTTGAAATTACAAGATTCATTTCTGGAAATTCAGGAAGAAATTAAAAAGACTATTGTTTTTGTAACTCATGATATCAACGAAGCTATCAAATTAGGCGATAAGATCGTTATTATGAAAGATGGTAATTTGGTCCAATGTGACGATGCAGCCGAGATACTGGCTAACCCTGCAAATAAATTTGTAGAAAATTTACTGGGGAAGGACCGAAGTATCAAAGCTCTTTCCCTAAAAAAAACAAAGGACTTTATTATTAAAGATAATTTGGTTACTGTCTCTAATGAAGAGACAGAGGGAGAAATTACTAAAAAACTTCAGAAAAAGAAAGCAAGAATTGCTTTTGTTCTGGATAAATACGATAAACTTATAGGCCGTTATTTTCTGGAGAAATCTAAAAAGAACGAACAAGTAGAAATTAATTTTGATGACAACCCCATTTTTACAGAAAGAAATAATACTTTAAAAGAGACCCTTTCTACAATGTTAGAAAGTGGTGAAAAATTATTACCTGTGGTTAATCGGAAAAAAATATTTGTAGGGATAATTAAATTAAACAATATATTTGAAGAAGTTAACAAATAAAAACATAATAACTGGAGACGCACATGACATTCCTTAATTATTTTCTCGAAAATTATAATAAAATAATTAGATTATCTCTTCAACATTTCTGGCTCTTTATAATATCACTTATAATAGCAATAATTATAGGTGTAACCTTAAGCATAATAGCTACAGAGGAAGGAAGAGAAAAGATGGGACAAGTAATTATTTCTATTACCGGGGCAGCCCAGGCAGTCCCGTCTATTGCCGTTATTGCTTTAGTATTTATTTATGTGGGTATTGGTGCTGTACCAGCAATTATTTCTCTAATCGTTTATAGTTTGGTACCTATTGTCTTTAATGCTACTTCGGGGATTCTGAGTGTTCCCAAAAGTATAATAGAAGCCGGTAAAGGCATGGGGTTTACCCGTAATCAGATTTTATGGAAAATAAAGATTCCCATTGCTATACCGGTTATTATAGGAGGTATCCGCAGTGCAGCCACTATTATTATAGGGACGACTGTTGTTGCCTCGGTCATAGGAGGAGGTGGATTAGGAGACCTAATTTTTATCGGGTTAAAACTTAATAAACCCGAAGCCCTTTTTGCAGGCGCATTTTGTTCTGCTTTAATGGCTATTATTATAGATACAATTTTAGCCCGGGTTGAAAAAATAATAACCCCAAAAGGGCTAAAAGCAAGAAAATAAAAAATAAAAGGAGAAAAGAAATGAAAAAATTTACAATTTTACTTGTCGTAATTTTTTTACTGGTTGGAACTATTACCAGCTTTGCTCTGGCAAAGAAGGAGATTACAGTTGGTGCTAAAAACTTTACCGAACAATATGTCTTAGGAAATATAATATCAATTTTATTAGAAAACAACGGTTTTGAAGTAACAGAGAAATTTGGAACCGGCAGTGCAATCACCCGACAAGGATTGACATCCGGACAGACTGATCTATATGCGGAATATACCGGAACTGCTTCTTTGGTCTACTTAAAACACGAAGAAGTAATTACCGACCCAGTCAAACTATATAATAAAGTAAAAAAAGAAGATTTAGAAAAGAATGGTATTGTATGGTTAGACCGTTCCGGCATTAATAATACCTATGCAATAGCTCTTACTAAAGAACAGGTAGCAGAAATTGGTACTACCTTATCTGATCTTGCTAAATATGTTAATCAAAATCATAACCTTATCTGGGGAATTGACCATGAATTTGCTGAAAGGGTGGATGGTTTACCAGGTTTGGCTGAACATTATGGCATGAATATTAACAAAGAAAATATTAAAACAATGGACCCAGGCTTAACCTATGAAGCATTAGATCGAGGACAAACTGATATAACCATGGTTTTTGCTACTGATGGTAAAATCAAAAAATATGGTCTTCAAGTATTAAAAGATGACCAACAATTTTTCCCGGTATACAACATCTGTGTCAATGTAAGAGAAGAAGTCCTGAATAAATACCCGGAAATCAGGGAAATTTTAAAACCAATTTCTGAACTGGATGATGAAACTATGACAGAATTAAATTATCAGGTCGACGCGACAGGGCTGCCAGCAAAATTGGTCGCTAAAAATTTCTTAAGAGAAAAAGGGTATATAAAATAATCAAACTTGGAATTTTCTAAACTAAGATTTAAAGTTAAAGCACTTCCTGGAAAATCCGGGAAGTGCTTTATTTAAAAAATAACTTTTTAAATAAAAAAACAAATATTAAAAATCTTAATAAAATTATATAGGGGAGTTTTTATGAGTGGTATTGTTGCTGCTTTTGGCAACCCAAAATTATCTGAAATTCAACAGATGCAAAAAACAATTAAATATAGGGGTAAATATATTTCCGGTATCTTTCAAGAAAAGGATGTTATTTTAGGACAAAATTATTTTGAAGTAGATAAGGGCAGAAAAGGTTTAATGGATATACCAGTCCATTCCTCGGAAGATTCGGAAACCAGAATCTGTTATGATGGGCAAATGGGAAATTGGGAAACCTTGGCTCAACAATTCGGAGTTAAAAATGAACCATTTATCGAAGAAAGAATTCTACTCACTTTATTTAAAAAATACGGAAAAGGCATGCTGGAATACCTTAAAGATACTATTTTTGCTTTTGTTATTTCTGATGGTAAAAAATTGCTGGTCTCCCGTGATATCCTGGGAATTAAAACCTTGTTCTATGGTTATAATAAAAATGCTGATACAATTTATTTCTCCACCGAACTAAAAAGTCTTATTCAAATTACCAGCGATGTCTACGAATTTCCCCCCGGTCATTACATGGATAATTCCGGTCAATTAAAAAAATATGGTAAATTGCCTGCACTTGCAACTGGTAATATGGAAAATGAAAAGATCGATAATATTACTCAAACCCTGGTCAATATGATTGAAGAAAGCTTTTATCGCCGAATAGATTTAAAATATAAAATAGGTTGTTTGTTAAGCGGGGGATTAGATAGCAGTATCATCGCCAGTGTTTTTAACAAATTTAATATAAAAAATAATGGTCCTGGAGCAAGAATTAAAACTTTTTCTGTAGGAGTAGGAGAAAACGAAGACTTAAAATATGCTCGACTGATGAGTAAATATATTAACTCGGAACACTATGAAATAAAAGCTGTAGTTTCAGAGATTATTAATATACTGCCTCAGGTAATTTATTATCTGGAATCATTTGATCCCTCTCTGGTACGTAGTGCTATATCTAATTTCCTTATTTCCCGTTATGCTCATTCCCAGGGAATTCAAATACTCCTTTCCGGAGAAGGAGGTGACGAACTGTTCTGTGGATATACACATTTTAAAGACTCGAGCGAGAAAAATATATTTAGACAACAGAAAGATACCTTAAAAGCTTTGCATGATAATGCAGCTCTAAGATTGGATAGGATGAACTCTTGTAATTCCATTAAGGTTATTACTCCTCTTGTATCCGAAGAATTATTAAATTTTGCCCTGGAAATACCAATAGAATGTAAAATTAAAAAAATGGATAATGGCAACATGATTGAAAAATGGATTTTAAGAAAAGCTTTTGAAGAACAATTACCAGTTTCTATTACCTGGAGAACAAAACAGGAATTCTCCAAAGGGTCTGGTTCAGCTAAGGTATTAAAAAATTATTTTAATGAAATTATTTCAGATAAAGAATTCCTAGAAGAAAAAAGAAAATATCCTCTTGTCCGAAATAAAGAAGAGCTCTACTATTTCCGTATATTTATTAAATATTTTGGAGACGGAAAATCAATTCAGACTGTGGGACAATGGGATCTTACTTAAAAATAAGGTGGCATGAATGTAAATAAACACGGAGTAGTCTATTATTCCCCCATCTATAATTGGAGTCACGAAGAGGTAATGGCCTACATAGAGCATTTTAATATCAAGTTGCCACCTTTATATAAATGGGCTAATGGTTTTCAAGTGGGAACCGGCCCCTGGGCTGCCCGAGAACATACCGGTTCTATACAAAAGGGCCGGGAAGAGGTTTACAATATTAACCCCTCAATAGTCAAAAGGGCAGCAAAATATATAGCCTCTGCAGCAGAATTTTTGGGAAATTCAAGATAAATTAACAAAACAGAAGGATTTAAAGAAATTAAAGGAAGTGGTTTAAAAAGATGAGGGTAAAGTTAAAGGCTTTAGAAGAAACAAGGTCTTTTTATAAGTGGGAATTGAAGAAGGAAGGCCTAACAGAAAAAAAGAGGAATGAATTTTTAAAGGCGTTAAAATCTATTGAGAAAATTATTAAGAAAAGAGAAGCCCGGCAAGGAAAAGAATAAATATTTTAACAAGGTTTTATTTTGGCTAAATTAACGAAAAAACTTTATATACCTTAACTTTCAATTATCTTTAAGATTTAAAGGTTATGAAAGGAGATGAAAGTATAGAATGGAGTCAATGGAAAGAATAAAAAAGATAATCGTAGATGGATTAGGAGTTGATGAAAGTAAAATTACGGAAGATTCTTCTTTTGTTGATGATTTGGGTTTAGATTCTTTAGATATAGTTGAACTGATAATGGCTTTTGAGGAAGAATTTGATATAGAAATTCCAGATAAAGATGCGGAAAAAATTAAGACTGTTGGAGATGCTATAAATGAAATAAGAAAAAGGGAAGGTATTCAGAAATGAGAAATATGAATCCTCCTGAGTTTGACACTTGCAAGC
>DMCY01000020.1 GCA_003451675.1 Candidatus Atribacteria bacterium | reverse complement strand
AAGCCGTTCCTAAGGTTGAGAGACACTCATCTACTCGACATATGTGAAGAATTAGTTACCTGGTTACCTGGTTGAAAAGAGAAAAGAAAATCCGTAGGACAGGCGTCTCGCCCGTCTACTAAAATGTAAGGGTACGATGTATGTGCCCATGATAACCCAAAAATAGGAAACAAGGAAGGGCACAATTTATTGTGCCCCTACACTTGAATCCTGGTTTCTTTAACTCAATACGCGATACGAAAATATTTGACAAGCAGTAAGTATTACCATAGAATTAATGTGAAGTTTATAATTTTTAAAAAATACAACAGGTAAGGGGAAACAAAGTTGATTAAAAGTATGACTGGTTACGGTGTGGGAAGGGTTAAAGAAGAAGACGGAGAATGCCTGGTAGAGATAAAAAGCTTAAACAATAAATACTGTGACATAAATGTAAAAAACAACTTTCAATCTTTGGAAATTGAACAGAAGATAGAAAAGTTAATAAAAGACAGGGTATCGAGAGGAAAGGTTAATATTTTAGTAAAAGTTGAAAACTATGGCCTGACGGAAGAGAAGATAATATTAAATGAAGACGTAGCTGATTCCTGTTATAAAAACCTAATGGCCTTAAAAGAGAAGTATAAATTAAAAGACGAGATAAGCATAGATTCTATGCTCAGATTTAAAGATATATTTAAAATAGTAAAGGAAGAAGAGACTGCCAAGATATGTCCCCTGGTAGAAGAAGCGCTTAATCTTGCCTTAGATTCTTTGCTGAAAATGAGGGAAAGAGAAGGCAAGGTTCTTGTTGCCGATATTCGAAAAAGAGTCAAGGAAATACAAAAGTTAATAGATAAAATTGAGAAATATTCAAAATCGTCACCGCTCGACTATAAGGATAAATTTTTAAGCAAGATAAAGAATTTGACCGATGGCCTGAATGTTGATGAGGGAAGAATCGAATTAGAGGCGGCAATATTTGCCGAAAAGACGGATATCACCGAAGAAATTATCAGATTAAAAAGCCACTTTATCCAATTTGATGATTTGCTAAATTCTGAGGAATCAGTGGGAAGAAAGATGGATTTTTTAACCCAGGAGATAAATCGGGAGGTAAATACTATCGGGTCAAAGACTAATGATGTAGAGGTAACTTCTTTGGTTGTTTTGGTAAAAAGTGAATTGGAAAAGATAAGGGAACAGGCCAGAAATATAGAATGATAGAGGATAGAATATGTTGAATGATTTAGTGAATATAGGTTTTGGGAATTATATGAATTCTGCCAGAGTTATAACTATTCTGAGTCCAGATTCCGCACCGATGAAAAGGTTGAAAGAGGAAGCAAGGGCAGAGAAAAAGTTGATTGATGCTACCTATGGGAGGAGAACAAGAGCCATAATAATTACTGACAGCAATCATGTAATTTTATCTTCTATTCAACCGGAAACCATTGCCAATAGATTCACCGAATATAGCGGACAAAATTTTAAATTAAAAGAAAATATTACAAAATAGGAAACTATAATCATGACTGATAATAGTAAGCACTTATCATCTTTTATCTCTAAACGTGATACGCAATCAAGCAGGGGTTTGCTGTTTGTTATCTCCGGCCCATCAGGTGTAGGTAAAGGTACTTTAAGGAAAAAGGTGTTTAATATTTTCCCTGATTTAAAATATTCTGTATCGGTGAATACCCGCCCTCCCCGAAAGGGTGAAATAGAAGGCAAAGATTATTATTTTGTAGCAGTAGATGAATTCAAAAAAAGGATAAAAGAAAATAAATTTGTAGAATGGGCTATTGTCCATGGAGATTATAAGGGTACGCCTATAAAATTTTTAATAGAGGAACTTCAAAAAGGGAGAGATGTCCTACTGGAATTAGATGTTCAGGGTGCTATGCAGGTAAAGGAGAAATTCCCTGATGGTATTTTTATTTTTATAGCTCCTCCAACCTGGAAGGATTTAGAGGATAGATTACGAAAAAGAAATACTGAGGGAGAAAAAGCTCTGGAAAAAAGATTAAAAGATGCTCGCATTGAAATAAAATATATAAAAAATTATAATTATCTGGTAGTGAATGATAATATAAAAACCGCTCTAAAAAAATTAGAGTCTATAATAATTGCAGAAAGATGCAAAATAGCAAATTATAAAAAATGAATTTTGGTTATAAAGTTGTAGAATAGTATATTTTTAGCAAGAGGAAGGGTGAGAAATAAACATGGAAAATAATAAATATTTATTAGCAATGATGGTAGCAAAAAGAGCGAAAGAGTTAAAGAGGGGGGCTAAAGCTTTGGTGGAATCTAAAAATAATAAGCCTATTGTAATTGCCTTAGAAGAGATAAAAGCAGGGAAAGTATTCATTAAAGAGGAAAAAGAACCTCTAAAGTCCGAAGATGTATTTAAGGAAGAAGAGGATTTCATGAAAATAGAAGAATCTGTAAAATCTGAAGAATTATCTGATGAAGATGAAGAATCTGGAAAGTCTGAAGGCTTATAAATTAATTAACTAACTAAATACGATATACGAAAAAGAGGGGTAAAGAAAGTGTTAAAAGGGAAGAAAATACTCCTGGGAGTTACCGGAAGCATAGCTGCTTATAAAGCGGCGGAGATAGTGAGTTTGTTGAAGAAAAGAGGGGCAGAGGTTTTTGTAATAATGACTGAATCTGCCACCAAATTTATTCAGCCTTTGACCTTTTCTACTCTTTCCGGGAACCCGGCAATAGATAATCTGTTTTCTACAAATGATAAGATACTAGTAAAACATATCTCTCTTGCCGAATGGGCTGACCTGATATTGATTGCCCCGGCTACGGCAAATATTATCGGTAAAATTGCCAACGGTATCGCCGATGATATGTTAACTACCACAGTGATGGCTTTTAAAGCGAAGGTCGTCTTTGCCCCGGCAATGAATAAGAATATGATATCTAACCCCCTGTATCAGCAGAATGTAGAAAAATTAACCGCCTTAGGCTATGAGTTTATCGATTCAGAATATGGCCTATTGGCTTGCGGCGAAACAGGAGAGGGCAGATTAGCAAATATCGAAGATATAGGAGATACGGTTGAGTATACCCTAACCTTTAAAAGTGATTACCAGGGCAAGACAGTATTGGTTACTGCTTCCTGCACCAGAGAACCTATTGATAAAGTAAGATTTATTTCTAACTATTCTTCCGGCAAGATGGGATTCGCTCTGGCAAAGATTGCCCGGGCCAGAGGGGCAAGGGTTATTCTGATAACCGGGCCAACCTCTTTACCCGCCCCTAAAGGGATTACCAGAATATCAATTGAATCTGCGGAAGAAATGAAAAAAGAAGTTTTTAAACATTTTTCGGAGGCGGACATAATAATTTCTGCTGCCGCAGTGGCTGATTTTCGTCCCAGAGAAGCATTTGATGGGAAGATTAAAAAAGAAAAGAGTGAAAAGCCGCTTATCGAGTTGGAAAGAACTCCTGATATCCTCTATGAATTAGGAAAGAAAAAGGGAGATAAAATATTGGTCGGATTCGCCGCTGAAACAGAAAATATGGTGGCCAATGCCATTAAAAAATTGAAAGAAAAAAGATTAGATTTAATTGTCGCTAATGATATATCGGCAAAAGAAGCTGGATTTGGCTCAGATAAAAATAGAGCCAGACTGATAAACAGCAAAGGAACCGCCCGAGAATTATCCCTTATGCCTAAAATTGATATGGCCGAAAAAATCTTAGATGAAATTTTAAAAATAAAGTGAATAATGGAATTAATGAGTTTATTAATATGCATGGTGAAAAGAAATATGCCGAAATAATAATCTTGGAATATAATTTTGATAAAATATTTCACTACTGTATTCCCCAGGATTTAAAAGACCGGATATCCCTCGGGTCGAGAGTGACCATACCTTTCCGGGGTAAAGTGACTACAGGATGTGTAGTGGGATTTTTAGCGGAATCAGATGTTAAAAGCTTAAAAGATATCCGGCAAATAATCGATAAAAAACCTCTTCTTACTCCCCAGGTAATCAGATTAACCAAATGGATTTCTAATTATTATCTCTGTTCCTGGGAAAAGATCTTAAATTATGCTATACCTAAGACTCGCAAGTCCTGGCTTAATAAATTCGATATAACAGATATTTCATCCTTAAAACTTCGGCTGCCCGAAGATGATAAATCCTCGGACCACGAAATTATATTTTCTGCAGAAGAAGTAAAAGAAAGCCCCCCCCTAAAAGATATAGAAAATATTATAAATAATAAAAAGTTTAAAACAGTTTTAATCCGCGGAAACGATTTTAAGAGCAGGATGAAAATCTATTTAAGTTGTATCCGAAAGACCTTAAAAGATGGGATGCAGTCCATTATATTAGCTCCTACCGAATCTCATCTATCGGAATTAGCCGGGCTGCTGGAAAAAGAATTTAAGGATAATATGGTAGTCTTTGATGAAAAGATAGACCAGAAGTCCAAATATCAGAAATGGATTAAAATAAGAAATTCTCAGGTAAATATAGCCCTGGGGATGAGGTCATCCATATTCGTACCCTTTGACAAATTAGGATTGATTATCGTGGAGCGGGAACATAGCGGCCTGTACAAAGAAGAAAGGTCTCCCCGCTATAATGCCCGGGAAGTAGCTCTAAAAAGAGCAGAATTGGAGAACATCCCCCTGATTCTGAGCAGTGAAACGCCCTCGATGGAATCTTACTGGAATGTCCAGGAAAATAATTTTCTGGAGGCGGACCTGAACACCGGAGGGGAAAGAGAAAATCTATTAAAAAAAACCATAATAGATATGACCAAGGAAAAATCCAAAAAAAAGATAATAAGCTATGAACTTCAGCAAGCCATTTCAAGAAGTTTAAAGAACAAAAGACAGGTCGTACTTTTTTTAAACAAGAGGGGTTTCTCGAGTTTTATGATTTGCAGCCAGTGCGGCCATATACCTAAATGTTCCGATTGCAACACTTCCCTTTCTTATCATTTAGATATTCAAAAAATGGCTCAACTGATTTGCCATAACTGTGGGAAAAGGGCAAAAGTAACGGATGTTTGTGCTAAATGCGGCAGTAAAGAGATTCGCCCCCTGGGGATGGGAACTCAAAAATTAGAGAGTGAAATCAGGAAGATGTTCACCCAGGCTGAAATAAGGCGCCTGGATCGGGATTCGTTAATTAAAGATGATGATTATCGGCAAATCCTGGAAGAATTCAATCAGGGAAATACCGATATATTGATAGGTACCCAGATGGTGTTAAAGGGAGTGGATTTTAATAATGTAGATTTAATAGGGATTATTTCTGCTGATACTCTGCTTAATTTGCCGGATTATCGTTCAGGGGAAAAGACCTTTCAGCTGCTTAGTGAAGTTATTTCCTCTTTCAGGGAGATCAGGTTTCCCAAAGAAGTGATTATTCAGACCTTTAACCCCGAAGATCACTGTATAGTTGCCTTAAAAGAACAGGATTACAATTATTTTTACCAAAAAGAAGTTGAATTACGGAAAGAACTGGATTACCCTCCCTTTACCCATATTATTAAAATCGTGATTTTAGGAGAAGAAAAGGAAGCAGTTAGGCAGAGGGCGGAATATCTAATCAGTTATTTGGAATCCCTTCGCAAAAATAAAGAGTCTGCGGAATTTAAATTACTGGGTGACGTAAATATGGTATTATGGAAATCGAGGAACGACTTCAAAGTACAATTTTTAGTAAAAGTAAAAGATTTGGAAAAATTTAATCAGGCATTTAAGAAAAAATATGATAAAATGTTATCAAAGCATTTTAACCCAAAAAACAGATTGACTATTGATGTCGATCCGATAAGGATGATATAGGGATAAAATAATTACACAGATTAAAAAGAATGATTACATAGATAAGAGAGATTTACAGATTAAATCAGTGTAATCATTCTAAAAGTTATAGGAGAAGACTGATGGCAATATTAGAAATTAAAGAATACGGCGAACCCGTTTTAAGGGAAAAGGCACTACCGGTTAAGGAAATTACCCCGGAAATATTAAATCTTATAAAAGATATGGCTGAGACCATGTATACCGCTTCCGGAGTAGGTCTTGCTGCCCCGCAAGTGGGGGTACCAAAAAGAATAATTCTTGTTGACGGAGAAGAAGATGGATTAATAGTATTGATAAATCCGATAATTATCAAAAGCGAGGGAGAAGCTGTAGCAGAAGAGGGATGTTTAAGTGTTCCCGATATCTACAGCCAGGTCAAGCGTTCATCAAAAGTAACGGTAAAAGCACTTAACGAGAACGGAGACCTGATTGAAATTACCAAAGAAGGTTTAACTGCCCGCGCGCTGCAGCATGAAATCGATCATCTAGACGGGATTTTATTTGTTGACAGAATAGGAAGAATGGAAAGACAGATATTGTTAAATAAATTAAAAAAGGGAAAGCAATGAAAATAGGGTTTAGCGTATAGCGGGTAGCGTATGGGATTGCGGGTAGGAAGAGGATTACCGTCTATCGCATTCGCATAGAGCGTATAAAACTGTAGGGGCACGATGCATCGTGCCCACGGTAGGGCAGCTCTCTTCTTTTTAAAAGAGATTAAAGGTAAAGTGAAATAGAGTTCAAATTATAAAAGATAAATGTTTTTGGCAAAAAGGTGATAATCATGCTTAAAATTATTTTTATGGGAACGGCAGATTTTGGCGGTCCCGTTTTAGAGAAACTGGTTGACAGCAGAGAAAACAAAATAGCAGTAGTTACCCAGCCGGACCGTCCTCAGGGACGCGACAGAAAAATATTACCCACCCCCATAAAAAAGATAGCCCTCGATAAGGGGCTGGAAGTATTTCAGCCGGAGAATATCAATGATGAGGAATCTATAAAGAGAGTGAAAGAATTCAACCCGGATATTATCCTGGTAGTCGCTTATGGCCAAATTCTTTCCAGCCACATCTTAAATATTCCCAAAATAGGCTGTATAAATATTCACGGCTCCCTCCTGCCTAAATATCGGGGTGCTGCTCCCATTAACCGGGCTATTATAAACGGTGAAAAGGAGACCGGGATAACTTTTATGTTTATGAAAGAGAAAATAGATGCCGGAGAAATCATCTTTCAGGAGACGATAGACATTTTACCGGATGAGACCTGCGGGGAACTTTACTACAGGTTATCCGATTTAAGCGCCAGGGCACTCCCCAAACTTTTAGAAAAAATAAAAAGCGGGAAGATAGAAAGAATCTCCCAGGATAATAGACTGGCAACTTTTGCACGTAAGATGAACAAAGAGGATGGGAAAATAGACTGGAGTGATAAGAGAGAAAAGGTTTATAATCTAATCAGAGGAACTATTCCCTACCCCGGTGCCTTTACTTATTACAAAGGCAGAAAACTAAAAATTACCCGGGCAAGATTTCTGGATGATTATCAGGATGAAGCGGATACAGTCTCCCCCAAACCCGGAAGAGTAGTTAAAATTGAAAAAGATGCTATTTTAATCTCTACCGGGGATAAGGGTATTATAAAAATATTAAGGTTGATTCCTGCCGGTTCAAAAGAATTAACCGCGAACCAGTTTGTTAATGGCTATAAAATCAAAGTAGGAGATGTATTAGGGGAGTAATATATACCTATTATAAAATACACACAGGACAGACCCGCTTTTTATGAAAAGGTAGGGGCTTGATTCATCAAGCCCGTTGATCATAGGATAGGCGTCTCTTCTGTCCATTAATAGTGAACTACAGGAGGTTTTTATGTTTTTTTTCGACAGTACCATAATTATTTTAGTACTGGCAATAATTTTAACCCTTTATGCCCAATATAAGGTAAAAACAACTTATTCAAAATATTCAAAAATATTAGCCAAAAGCGGATTAAACGGAAGGGAAATAGCCGAGGAGTTATTATTACGAAATAATTTGAACAATATAAAAATAGAACCGATAGAAGGCTGCCTTTCTGACCACTATGACCCCAGGCAAAAAAAATTGAGACTGTCCAAAGAAATTTATTACGGTAAATCATTAGCTGCCCAGGGAATTGTAGCCCATGAAATCGGTCATGCCCTTCAGGATGCAAAAAATTATTTTCCACTTTCTCTTCGCAGCAATCTGGTACCGGTCACCAATATCGGCTCCCGCATGGCGGTCCCCCTGTTTTTAATCGGCTTTATCTTCAGTTTTCCTGCCCTGATGGATATCGGCATTATCGCCTTTTCCTTAGCGGTTCTATTTCAGATAGTCACCTTACCTGTTGAATTTGATGCTAGCAAGAGAGCGGTAAACCTGTTGGTTAGGGCAAATATTGTTTCGGATACAGAAGAGATTAATTCCGTTAAAAAAGTTTTAAGCGCCGCGGCATTAACTTACGTGGCTGCTGCCTCGGTAGCAGTTTTTCAGCTCTTACGGCTTATAGTGCTGAGAAATAGAAGGTAGAAGGGAATATAAAGTAAATCAGGTCTATGAAAAAAACAAAAGTTGATCCCATAAGAGAAACCATACTAACTATTTTGGTTAAAATTGATTCTAAACAGGGCTACATCAATATTCTGTTAAGTAAGTCATTGGATAAAAAGAAAATTTCCACCAGAGACGCTGCCTTTATTACCGAGATAACCTACGGAGTGGTAAGAAACCGAAATAAATTAGACTGGGCTATATCTCAATTTTCTACTAAAGCTCTGTCGGAAACAGCAGTATTGATTAGAAATATATTAAGAATGGGTGTTTATCAGCTGCTATTTTTAGACAAAGTTCCTGATTATGCGGTGTGTAATGAATCTGTCCAATTAGCAAAAAAATACGGAAATCCCGGGATATCTAAATTTGTGAATGGTGTTTTAAGAAATATTATTCGAAACAGAGAGAATATTCGCTGGCCGGATAAGAAAAAAGAGACTGCTCTGTATATCTCCACGATTTATTCACACCCCCTGCAGATAGTCGAGCGTTGGTTAAAAAGATTTGGCTTTGCCGATACGGTTAAAATATGCCAGGCGAATAACAGGATACCAACTTTAGTGATTAGAACTAATACCCTGAAGTTATCCCGCTCTGATTTAAGAGGGATTTTAGAAAAAGAGAGCATTTCGGTAAGAGAAGGGCTGTTTACCGAAGAAGCACTGCACGTTAAAGGACTTCCCAATGTCACTAAATATCCCGCTTATCGGGAGGGACTATTTCAAATTCAGGACGAAGCATCGATACTGGTTTCTCATCTGCTCGATCCTTCACCCGGTGAATTTGTAATTGATGTCTGCAGTGCACCAGGAGGAAAGGCTACACATCTTGCCCAATTAATGGCGAATAAAGGCAGTATCCTGGCAATGGACAGCAATAAGTCAAGATTAATAATGGTAAAAAGTAACTGCCGAAGATTAGGAATCGATATAGTAAAGACCCAGCAGAATAATGGCGCTATATTAGCTGAAAAATATCTAAAGGCGGCAGATAAAGTTTTAATAGATGTTCCCTGTACCGGACTGGGGGTCTTAAGGAGAAAACCTGACCTGAGATGGCAAGCCTATGATGCAAAAAGATTTGAAAAGTTGACCGAACTACAAGGGGAAATATTGAATATTGCTTCTTGCTACCTGAAAATCGGGGGAAAATTAGTATATTCTACCTGCAGTACCGAGCCGGAAGAGAACGAGGAGATAGTAAGCAAATTTTTAGAGGAACATCCTAATTTCGAGTTAGAAGATCCAGGCGGATTTCTAAAAGAGAGAAGATTGGAAGCTTATGTATCAGACCAGCACAAGGAGAGGGAATTTATTCAAATATATCCAGGACTTTCTAATTTAGATTTAGATCTGGATGGATTCTTTATGGCAAAAATGATAAGAAAAGGGTAGGGTTATAAATGGATTGGATAGGGAAGATCTTTCGTTTTATCTTTAAATCATTTCTCACCGCGGCTTTTATAATTTTCGTAGTAATTGCCGGTGCGACCTGTGCCTTTCTGGTATTCCAAAACGTGTTTGATGTTTCCGATACCGTAGTCCCCTCGGTAATCGGTGACGAATTAAATGTTGCTCAGGAAAAATTGTATGATGCCGGACTAAAGATTTATGTCTCCGGCGAGGAATTTAACGAAAGAATCTCTCAAAATAAAATCATCACCCAGGATCCGGCCAGCGGGGCGAAAGTAAAAATGAACAGAAAAATTTATGTGGTAGTAAGCAAAGGGAGTAAGGTTATGGCCTTAAACATCCCCGACCTTAGAAATAAAGAACTGAAAAAAGCTGCTGCCCTTATCGAAGAATACGGCCTAATTTTAGGCAGAATTACCTACACCAATCATTTTTCCGTCCCCAAAGACGTAGTTATTGCCCAAACCCCTGAACCGGGAAATGTAAATACAAACAGTAAAAATGTCAATCTATTAGTCAGCAAAGGCCCTTACTAGTATGTCGTATATCGTATTTCGTATATCGCACCGGGTGTCGTGTATCGCGCGATCGCAGGTATTTTTGTATAAGATATTGTGGCTAGCATGTAGAAAGTAGAGGCGTATTGTAATACGCCCTCTTATGTCATTCCCATGAAAATGGGAATCTATCTTTATACTGTCATTGCGAGGAACGAAGTGACGAAGCAATCTCTACATCCAACGTAGGACAGGTGTCCCCCGTTTTCACGAGGGCAGGCCCGCCTGTCTATTAATATACAAGGGGTTCGATTTATCGAACCCGCAAGAAATCGAGGAGGAATATTAGTGTGAAAGAAAATTCATTAAAATACTGGCTGGCCTGGAATAAAATATCAGACCTAGGCCCAAAAAGATTTTATAAATTACTCAAATACTTTGGCTCAGCCGATGCTGCCTGGCGGGCAAAATCAGGAGAAATATCCAGAGTACTTAATTTGAGCCCTAAAATATCCTCCAGTATTTTCGAAGAAAGAAACAATATCAATCACGAACAAGAATTAGATTTAATACATAAATATAAAGTCAATGTATTAACCATAGAGGATGACCTATATCCCGAAAACCTAAAAACAATTTATTATCCTCCTCCGGTTTTATATTTTAAAGGCACTATCGTTGAAGCAGACAAAAATTCTATCTCCATCGTGGGATCAAGAAAAGCCACCTACTACGGAAAGATGGTAGCCGAAAAATTAAGCAAAGATTTAGCTTTAGCCGGATTGACTATAATCAGCGGAATGGCTCGAGGAATAGATACAGCCGCTCATAAAGGCGCACTTTTAGTAAATGGTCGGACCATAGCAGTACTGGGTTGCGGTATTGACCATATATATCCTCCTGAAAATAGAAGGTTGGCTCAAGAGATACAAGAATCAGGAGCAGTAATAAGCGAATTTCCTCTTTCTACTTTGCCGGAAAGACAGAACTTCCCCCGCAGGAATCGCATTATCAGCGGATTAAGTCTGGGAACGGTAGTAGTGGAGGCAGCTGAAAAAAGCGGTGCTCTAATCACTGCTGATTTTGCCCTCGAACAGGGCAGGGAAGTATTCGCAATTCCGGGTAATATAAACTCTCCGTTATCCAACGGTTCACACAATTTGATAAAACAAGGTGCAAAATTGGCAAGCAATTATCAGGATATTTTGGAAGAAATTCATGTAGTGCTTCCTCAAAAAACAGCTGAAAAAGAGATGGTTAAAGAAAATACTTCTCTAACTGAAGGAGAAAAGATAATTTACCGGTTAATTACTAAAGAACCTACCCAAATAGATGAAATTATTGAGACAAGCAAACTTTCCGCCGGTAAAGTAAGCGAGATACTATTAAACCTCGAACTAAAAGATCTAATAAAAGAAATCGAAGGAAAAAGATTCATCAAACTATAATTTTTTAGCCAACATCTTCCTCTTTTATTACTTGGTTCGATTCATCGAACCCGTCTGGCTTTTTTGTCATTCCCGCACCCCTTATGTCATTCCCATAAAAGAGGCTGTGTCACAATTACCTCTTTCGAGTACAATTAACGAATTAAAAAATATTGAATAAAAATTAAATAAAACCCTTATTTTACAAGACTTTTAGCCATTTTTATGCTATAATATTAGCATAATCTTATCAGAAAGGAAACCTTATATTATGGCTTATCGTTATGGTAATAGAGACCAGATACAACTCTTACCAAAAACTGTAAATGAATACATTGCCTCAGACGATCCGGTACGTGCCTATGATACCTTCATAGAGTCACTTGATTTTAGAGACTTAGGGATTACCCTTGATTCTAATAAAGTAGGTAATTCCGAATACCATCCTAAGGCTATGCTAAAACTCTTAGTCTACGGATACTCCTACGGTATCCGCAGTTCCCGAAAACTAGAGAGGGCCTGTCATCACAACCTCTCCTTTATCTGGCTTACCTCTAATCTTATGCCAGACCATAAGACCATCGCCGAATTCAGGAGGAAGAATAAAGAGGCTTTAGCCAATGTCTTAAAACAGTGTGCTAGAATCTGTATAAAGCTCAACCTTATAGAAGGCAACACCCTCTTTGTCGATGGTACTAAAATAAGAGCCAATGCCTCCATCAATAAAACCTGGACCAGGGGAAAAGCCCAAAAAGCTCTAAAGCATATCGATAAGCGTATCTCTTGCATCCTCACCCAGTGTGATACAGTAGATGAGGCCGAGAAAGGATCAGGTTCTTTAGTCACCATGGATGAAGAATTAAAAGACCAAAAAATACTCAAATCCAAAGTGAAAAACATTTTAAAGGAACTCCAAGAAGAAGAATCCTTCAATACCACTGACCCTGAGTGTACCAGCATAAAAAAAGGAAAGAACTTCTACGCCGGCTTCAACTTCCAGAGTACAGTAGATAAAAAGAAAGGTCTCATCTTATCTGTCGATGTGGTAAGTGAGAATAATGACCTCAATCAGTTTGCTTCTCAGATTAATAAAGCTAATGAGATTTCAGGTAAAAAGTGTGAAACCGCTTGTGCTGATTGTGGTTATGCCTCAACTGATGAGTTAGAGAAAATAGATAATCAAGAGATCAAGGTCGTCGTTCCTTCCCAAAGACAAGTCGCCAAGAAAGAACCTTCTTTATTTGCCAAAGAACGTTTTATTTACCGAGATGATTATTACCTCTGTCCCTAGGGACATAAACTAACTCCCTACCGTCTTAACAAAGGAAATAATAAAGTATATAAAATTGCCGATAAGAAAATCTGTCTTGCCTGTCCCCATTACGGTATCTGTACTACCTCTCCCACCGGAAGGACCATCAGCCGGCTCCTAAAGGAAGAGGTAAGGCAAAAGTTAGAGGCCCAATACGATTAACCTTCTTCCCAGGAAATTTACCAACTTAGAAAAGAAAAAGTTGAACTCCCCTTCGGACATATTAAACATAATCTAAAGTTTGATTCCTTCCTCCTAAGAAGCCTAAAAGGAGTAAAAGCCGAGGCCTCTATTATCGGTACTTGCTTTAATCTTGTTCGTATGATCACTCTCCTGGGAGTACCAGGTTTAATTAAAGAATTAAAGGCCTGTTAAGGGGATAATAGCCCTTTATTTCAAGTAAAATAAGGTAATATGAGTTAAAAACAGAATAAATATATCTTTTATCATTATATTAACCCTCAATACCTTAAATTTTTTTTAAGTTACAAAAAATCATTGCTAAATATAATTATTTATAACACAGCCTCAAAAATGGGAATCTATCTTTCCCTGCATTCTCCTCCCCCTTGAGGGGGGGGAGGATTAAGGGGGGGGTGAAATATTCCTGTCATTGCGAGGAACGAAGTGACGAAGCAATCTCATAAAGCAATCCAATAATCCAATAAAAAATAACAAAACTTTATTGCTATAAATAAAATCATTTAGTATAATGTAAAAGTCGGGGCGTAGCGCAGTTTGGAAGCGCACCTGAATGGGGTTCAGGGGGTCGGAGGTTCAAGTCCTCTCGCCCCGACCAGAATATTTTTCTATCTTTCCGTCATTGCTTTCAAATAAAGCGCGGCAATCTCATTACTTCCCTGTCATTGCGAAGTAAGCCTGTCCCTGCGAAAGCAGTAATGGCAATCTCATACTTACTTTATCGCAACTCAAAATTCCGTAATTTCTTACCCCCTTTTCCTGTAGCGGTAATAGATATATAGAGTAATTTTCTTCCTAGATATCCAGAACATAAGAGGGGATACCATAATTCTTCAAATTTTTGACCTTCATTGCTTTATACATTGATACATTACTTTTTTTACATCTTTTTTTAATTAAAACTAAAATATATAATAGAATGATTTTTATTGATATCTAAGATGAAGAGTGAGAATTTAAGGATAAAACCACCTCCCTGGCTGAGATAATAACGAGCTAAGTTAAATGAGCAGTTTAATTAAAAGATATTGATAAGTTATATCTAAGACGCATTTTTGATTATACTATTTTAAAATATTTTTTTAAAAAAAGGGGACATGCATTTATTTTCCGGCACCTATTTTCTTTGACATCCTTTCTGTGAGGACATATAATCTACGTAGGCCAAGAATAGCATGAATCGTTGCAACGGCTCACCCGCACCATATTACTTAAAAGAGGGAATTATCGGCAAAAGATATTTACTGATGACACTGACCGAAGAAAATATCTTTCACTTCTAAAAGAGGCTTTTTAAGTCAAAGCCGAAGGGAAGGCCAAATTATGAATAAATTTGAATTTAGGTTGCGGTGGATTGCCCGAATTTGGAGTATTGTAATTATCGTATTTACCCTAATTATGCTTATCGGTTACGCGATAAATTGGGTAAAAACCGGCGTAGCAGACCCACATGCCATGAAGGATTATCCTGCTATAGAAAACCTGATCCCCCTCACTTTAATCTTAAGTGTTTTAGGTTTGGGCATTGCCTGGCGTTGGGAGGGATTGGGCGGAGCAATCAATATTGGCTTCTTCTTGGTAGGAGTAGCGGTGCACTTTTGGTTAATCTCTTCCCGACCCTATTCCTATATAGTAGCAATAGCACTCCCCGCCCCTGGGATATTGTTCCTGGTGTGTTGGTGGATATCAAGAAAAGACTAAATGGATAAAAAAGGGGATTACTTTTTTTATCTTTATTTTCGAATTATTTAAAAAAGTAGTCTACCCCCCCTTTTTTTTGAGATATTAATTAAGGAGGTAAAAGATGGACAATAGAATAAAAAAACATGCAGAGGTGCTCTTAAAGTATTCACTTGATCTTAAAAAGGGAGAAAAAATAGTAATTGTGGGTGATGTAGTCACCCTGCCTTTGATTAAAGAAAGCTACCGCTTGGCAGTTGAAATGGGAGACCTTCCCCAGGTTATTATAAACAGTGAAGAGTTAAAAGAAATATTATTAAAAAAAGGCAGTAAGGAACAGATAAAATATGTACCTGACAGTGTAAAAAAGGTTTTCGAAACAGTAGATGTGCTGTTATCTTTTTTTGGCGGGGTCAATACCAGAATGCTTAGCAATGTAAATCCCGAAAAATTGAAATTATCAGCTCAAGGTTCAAGTGAAATTACCAAGATATTCTTTGAAAGAGTCGCAAAAAAGGAGCTAAGATGGTGTGGTACAATGTTCCCCAATCAGGCAAATGCCCAGGAAGCGAACATGTCGGTTTCGGAATATGAAGATTTTGTCTATGGAGCAGGTTATATCGACAGTAAAGACCCGATAGCAAAATGGAAAGAAATAGAAAAGAAACAGGAAGGCATCTGTAATATTTTAAATGATAAAAAAGATCTTAGAATAGTTTCCAGAGATACTGATTTAAATATGTCTATTGAAGGGAGAAAATGGGTGAACTGCTGCGGAAGAGTGAATTTTCCCGACGGCGAAGTCTTTACCGGACCGGTAGAAGATAGTGTAGAGGGCCATATCAGATTCAGTTTTCCCGGTATATACGGAGGAAGAGAAATCGAGGATATTCAATTGATCTTTGAGAAAGGAAAGGTAATAAAGGCGACGGCAGCCAAGGGCCAGAAGCTGTTAGAGCAGCTTCTTGAGACAGATAAGGGAGCAAGGTATGTAGGAGAGATAGCCGCAGGTACAAACTATAATATAAAGAGATTTACTAAACATATGTTATTTGATGAGAAGATTGGAGGAACAGTCCATCTGGCAATCGGAAGGTCTATACCTGAATCGTTGGGTAAAAATCAGTCAGCCATACACTGGGATATGCTCTGTGATATGAAAAAGGGTGGAGAAATTTACGCGGATGGTGAGTTGGTTTGCAAAGATGGTAAGTTTTTGATATAAAGCCCCCTTCGTATAATGGGGAAGTTCAACGGTAACCGATGTGTTAAGCGGAAGATATAAGAAAATGACTTCATAATCAAATCGAGTATGGAGATTGATAAAAATGTGAAGTTGTGAAGCCTGACCCCAGACACTACACTATTTTGGTAGGATAAACACAGTATTGCGTCTATTAGTTATACGCAATCGCGGGATGCAAGCATTATAAATACCAATTAATTTTAAGTTATAATTGGAAGTAAAACTATGACTGAGTTATTTGAATCGGTTAAGAAAAGAGCGAAAGAGTTGGGAGTTAAAAAAATAGTAGTAGCATCATCCACAGGTGATAGTGCAAAGAGGGCTGTTAGGGAGCTGGGAACAAAAGACTATGAGATAATAGTCGTAACCGATCGTGCTGGGGTAATCTGGGATGTTGGATCTATGTCCGAAAAAATGCGAAGGGAATATGAAATTAAAGCGGGAACAAAGGAATATTCTAGCGGCATAGCCCATGATTTACCAGTACGTAAAGAACTTAAGGATATGGGTGTCAGCTGGATCATCCAAGCTACTGAGGTTTTCAGAGGAATTAATATCCCAGGTGGTTTCAATATGGCCCAAGTAATTGCCCAAACACTTTATCTGTTTGGATCTGGAACGAAAGTTGCCATAGAAATTACGCTGATTGCCTGCGATGCTGGGGCAGTAAGGGCTGGTGAAGATGTAATTGCCATAGTGGAAATGGTAAACTAAAATGCACCTAGGGTGGAAAATAAAAATGCACCTTTAAAGAGAAACAGTTCTTTATTATAGTAGAGATAAGAATCAATACTATAAGGAAAGGACTGGTCTATGGTTAACAAGATTATGTATCAGAAGATTCAGCATTTTAAGAGAAGAGGATTTACCAAAGCAGACATCATAAGGGAGACCGGATTAAACAAGCGGACAGTATTAAAATATTACTCCATGTCAGAGAAAAAATACTCTCGCTATATAGAAAAAGTGAGGTATCGGACCAAGATATTTGAACCTTATCAGTCCCATATTCTTAATCTATACCGAGTAAATGACTTTCAAAGGCTTTCAAAAATCGGCGGTATACGATTACCTTGAAGAGAAATTCGGGTCTTTGCCGGGTACAGAGAGGAGTTTCCGTAACTATATCAGTTATCTGGTAGAGACCGAACAGTTGGAATTAAATAACCATAAACGGATATATTCTCCGGTTACTGAGCTTCCTTACGGGAAACAGCTACAGATCGATTTCGGAGAATACCGTACCAAAAGAGGTCTAAAACTGTATATATTTGCCGCGGTTTTATCTGCCAGCCGCTACAAATACTGTGTCTTACAGGATAGACCCTTTACTACTCTAGATTTGATCAACCATCTTCTGGATTGTTTCCAGTATATAGGAGGAATGCCCGAAGAGCTGGTAATTGATCAGGATAAGGTGATGGTAGTAAGTGAAAACAGAGGAGATATCATCTACACTAAGGATTTTAAGCAATTTATAGAAGAGATGAATTTAAAGATGTATGTCTGCCGGAAGAGTGACCCGGAGAGTAAGGGCAAGATAGAGAATGTGATTAAGTTCATAAAGAGGAACTTTTTAAAGATAAGAGATTTTGAAAACATTGAAGAGGCCCAGGAGAGGCTGTCCAGGTGGTTAAACCGGCGGGCCAATGGCAAGATTTCACTGGCCACCCGGCGTATCCCGCAAGAGATGTTTACCGAAGAGAAGATTCATTTAAGGGGATTGAAGAATTCTATTTACCGGAAGGATACCTTAAATGCCAGAGAGAGACGGAAAGCAGATATTACAGGCGAGATATCGGTGAATTCTTGTAAGTATCCGGTACCCTTAGAATACCGGGAGCGGGAGGTAGATATCTATAAAACAGCAGAAAGGCTTTTCATCTACGATATCCGTACCGGAGAAAAGATAGTAGAATATGCTATATCTCCCATTCCGGGAAGCCGGATAACAAACCGGGCCAGATGCCACCGTAAAGAGCTTAAACAGAAGCAATTAAAAGAGGAGCTAAAGAGACTTTTTGCCTTAGATAGCTGGAGTGAATTTGTAGATAAAAACTTTCGGATGTATACCCGCTATTTCCGGGATCAGTATCATGATGCACTAAAGAAATTCTCCCGGGGAATAGAAAAAGAGCATCTAGGACAGGCTATAGACCTGTGCCTGGAAAATCGGACTTACTCTATGGCAAATCTCTATGATACTTATCAGTATTACCAACAGGAAGCCGAATTAGCCCTACCGAAGGTAAAAATTGTTTCTAACTTAAGGGGTATCCCGCAGGAGAAGAAAGCATTTCAAGTAGAAAAGAGGGATATCGGAGTTTATCATAACCTGGTAAATGTCTCGGAGGCTCGATCATGAAAAAATATCAGCAGGTAACAAACTTACTGGAAAACCTAAAGCTTAAAGGAATGATCCCTAATCTGGATAGCGAGATAACCGAAGCAGAAGAAAAGAAAATATCCTATTTGAGTTTTTTGGACCTTCTTTTAAAGGCGGAGATAGACTACCGGACAGAAAGGAGGCTCAAGCGGAATATGGTAGGAGCCCATTTTCCGGTAGAAAAAAATTTGGATGATTTCCAATTTGCCAGAGTAAAAGACATCACTAAGCAAGACTTATTCAGCCTTCTGGATTTCCTATGGCTGGATAATCATACCAATCTATTATTTTTTGGACCACCTGGCCTGGGGAAAACTCATTTATCCATAGCCATCGGACTAAAGGCCATACAGGCAGGCTATACGGTATGTTTTGAGCGGGTGGCTACCCTTATCAAGTTATTAAAGATGGTAGATATTCAGCGCAAGGCCGGTTTTAGAGTAAACCGGATCTTAAAAGCGGATCTGATTATCATCGATGAGATAGGCTACACACCCATAGAAAGAAAGGAGGCTAATCTATTTTTTAACCTGATAAGTGAACTTTACGAAAAGGCATTTGTAATCATCACCTCTAATAAAAGGTTTGATGAGTGGGCGGAAATGATGGGTGATGAAGTGATGACCGTAGCCATGCTAGACCGGCTGCTCCATTATTCCAAGGTATTTAATTTAAGTGGGAAATCATTTAGAATTCAAAAAGAAGAGGAGGATTAAGCCATTTTTTTCTCTTTAGGAGGTGCAAAATTGTTTTCCGTGCAAGGTGCATTTTTACTTGCCATTTACACCATAGCTGGAAAAAAACAAGGGATTGAATACCGCACTTCTCCTGACAGCAGTACACACTGACGAATTCTTTGGGATAGGATTTCCTGAGGTAAAGAAACCCATCCAAGGACTACGGGTCAAAGAGGTAATTTGTAAGCAAGATTGGTGAGATGAATCACATCGCATAACACAATGTATTCGCTTCTGGCTACGCTCCTTACCCTTCAAGATGTTTTTTGCTCCCTTCGGTTGGAATGTCGTTATACTGATACCGTTAGACGTAATGTTAACTAGTAGTTTAATGGGGTAAATAAGATGAATAAAAATGAAATTCTCAGAGTTGCTGCTAATGAGTTTGCTGAAAAAGTACATAAACTATCCAGTCCTCTCGAAATTGCCATAATAGGCTCTGTGGCTGGAGATGACCCCTATCCCAATGATCTTGATTTGGTTATCATTATCCGTAATTTTGAGGAGATTATCACTATAGCAAAGTACGCCCGACAGATGAGCAGACACTACCATAGCTGGGAAGTTTTTCTCTTTGATGAGGATGTATCACTCATAGGCAGGATCTGTCATCGTAAAAAGTGCCCGGGGCAATCAGTTGACTGTTCTGTTCCGGGATGTGGTCAGCCACTACAGTTAAGGGTACATCCTGATTTTGAATACAATGAGAAGATATTTTTCAATTCACCCATTGACGTTTTCTGGACCTCTTTCAAAATGAGTCGTTTACTTGAGCGCAAGGATGAGTTAGGCATCGCTGAATCACGGAGATATCCTGTGTTGGAGGATATTAAGATAAAGTGCATACTTTGTGGTAAAATATTTTTATTCACTGCCAGTGAACAGAAATGGTACAAAAAACAGGGATTTAACCCACCCAAACGATGTCCCAATTGCATAGAACAGGAACGTGTCAAGGGGTTAAGAAATTGGTAGTTTGACTATGCACTATCTTAATATATACTCAAGTGAACAACAAGAGCATAGATAAGATCAAAAGTCTGTTGGATAACTTACAGATAAGAGGAGAGTTGATTAAAGATAGAGAGGTTCGACCAGAGAGATGGATATTCGAACCAAGTTCGGACATACGACGTTAGCCGAAAGAAACGCTAAAGTATAAAGGAGAGGGTGAAAGATGAAATTATCTAAAGAAGACGTTGATCTGTTTTATAGACTGTATTATCCCCTATTGGTTTATGTTAATAAAAAGTTTGAGATAATAAAAGGCATAGATTCTCCGGAGGATTTTAAGAAATTTTCTATAGGAGAAATAAGCAAACTTAGAGATAGATTATATAAACACCCTGAGTTGATTAACTCATTCGTTGCAGAGAATCCTTTGAACTTTTCCACCAATGAATTAAAAATAATTGGCAGCTGGAAAGAGTTTGTTAAAGGGAGATTCCTTATTTTTCGTTATTTGAAAAACTATACTGTTTTTCTTGATACAGACGAGTCTCCAAAAGCTTATGGAGTTCTTGCTCTTAATACTGCCTTTGAAGAGATGGTTGGATCCTACCTCCCAGTAATGGTCGAAGCAGTGCTTTTACCATTTAGTGGTAAAATCGTATATGACGGTATCCTTTTCCCATATTCTATGACTTTCGGTGGCGGTATTCGCCGTAGTTTCAATGATGCTTATCAAGAAGCTAAATCGAGATTTGGCATAATTACATCTCTTCCCTTCTCAACAGAAAAGGTAGAACAAAGTGATGCGGCAAAATTAAGGTTTTATCTAAGAAGCAAACGTAATCGTGAAATGTACTGGGAAGAAATAGAGGAATTAATTAACAAAGATCCAAATTTTTTAACCCTTTACCATCAGGAAATGGGTAAAATTTATGCTAGAACATATGGAAAACGGCTACGTGAAATTGGTTTGACTAATGCATGGTTTGCCATACTTGAGGGTATAACTATTGCAAGTGGAGCAACGAAGGACGAAGTTGAACGAATTTTACAATACATTCTCCCCACTAAAAAAAGGAAGTTTGTTTATATCTTTCGATTAAAGGAGAAATGAAAATGTTTGTAGTTCCATCGCCTAACAGAGCGTATCTGGCTTCGTGACTTCGGCTTTCGTTCAAATCTTGCTTTGCAGGAATTCACACACTCTGACATTATCTGTGAAATCAGTGGAGAGAGTGCAAGAAAGCAAATCATAAAACTGAAGAAATTAGGGTTAAAGACAGAACCTGCATTTGCAAAGTATTTTAATTTGAAAGGTGATCCGTTTGATGAATTATTGAAATTATCAAGATTAAATAAAGAAGAATTAATTTTATTTTTAAAGAAAGAAAATTACGGAGGAGACGATGCTTAACCCAGATTATCTTAAGGTTCTTCGTAAGATAAATATGCGGCTGAATAAGACCAGTGTGAACTGGGCGGTCACTGGTAGCCTTGGTTTTGCACTTCAAGGTGTACCTGTAGAGCCCAATGACCTTGACATTCAAATTGATAAGAGGGGAGTCTATGAGATCGAGCGTCACCTTTCCGAGTTTGTAACCAAAAGAGTCACATTCTCTTCTACAGAGAGGATTCGCTCATACTTTGGTGAATTGATAATCGACGGAATCAAAGTAGAGATTATGGGAGACATTCAGAAGCGGCTTAAAGACGGAAGCTGGGAGAACCCCGTAGATTTAGAGTACCATAAGCGGGTTGTAGAGGTTGAGGAAATGAAAGTGCCTGTACTCTCTCTGGAGTATGAGTATCAGGCATATCTGAAGTTGGGTAGGATAGAAAAGGCAGAAATGTTGAGGAATTGGTTACACGGTAAACATGGATCTTCGGGCAGCACATTGCCTAACAATGGATAAAAGTGAAATCAAAGATTTTTCAAAAATACCCTTGGCAACTTATTTTTTCCGTAAAACATTATACGTAATTTACCACGGAGGTAAAAGTAATGACTATAATACGAAAATATTACAATAATGGTGTTGATGCTGAATGGACAAGAATGGACAGACATCCACTCGAATTTGAAATCACAATACCCGTTTACACTCGTACCTCACAAATACCGAAGACATTAGGCGAAATTACTCCCTAGGAGGTTTAATATGACTGATATTATCATCAGAGAAGCAAAGGCATCCGACCTGTTAGCAATTAAGAAGTTGATGCTTGAACTCATCGAAGCTATGGGAAATACTGAAGGTATTGACATTAAATTGATTGCTGAGAACTGTCGAAATCTTTTAAGTGAAGTTAACTCTCATATTCTGGTGGCAGAGATAGAAGGAGTTATAGTCGGGTTTGTCAATCTTGCAACACGTAAGACAATTTTGCATCGTGGTCTCTCTGGATTAATTGACGAGCTTATTGTCGCTAAAAGTTATCGTGGTAAAGGCGTTGGTAGGCAGTTGCTATCAAGTGCTATTGAAATGAGCCGTCAACTCGGATGCTGTGAAGTTGAGGTTAGCACTGAGAAGACAAATATAAAAGCGAGAGAATTCTACAGACAATGTGGGTTTACGGAGCGTGGCGTACTTTTCGAAATTGATTTGTGATTATAAGAACATAGCTCATATTATTAAAGAGTAAATCTGAGGTGAATTAAAATATTATGATTAATTCGTTAGTTAAAGTTGGTATTATATGTCCTTGCAATATTGAATATCAAAGTTGCAAGGAGATATTAAAGTTACGTAATGAAACTGGATTAGCCGGAAGATTAATCTCTTCAAGATTGAAAAATAGCGTAAAAGTTGTTGCTATTCAAGCTGGTCCGGGGAAAATACAATGTGCTTCAGCAACTCAATTGATTATTGATAAGCTTAAACCTGACTTTATATTTGATGTGGGTGCTTCTGGTTCATTATCTGGTGACGTAAATCTTTATGATATCGTCTGTGGTGAGTATTCATATGAATATGATGTTTGTTCTAATAAAGATTTTAAAAATATAACAGAGGATTTAAAGACAAGTACAGTACTTAATGAGGACTTTTCTAAAGAAATTATTAAAAATTTTGCTAGGAAGGAAAATGAAAATATCATAATAGGCAATATTGCAAGTGGGGAAAAGAATATAGATAATAAAGAACTTCGTCAAGAGTTATACAATAAATTAGATGCAATAGCATGCAATTGGGAAACATCAGCAGTATTAAAGACAGCACAACTAAATGGGATAAAAAGTTTTTCTTTCCGGGTGATAACAGATAATGCTAATGAAGAGATGAAGGATAATTTAAACGCAAATTGGGAAAAGACACTTGAAATTATGTTTACGGCATTAAATAAATTCATTTTCGAAGGTTGGGTTAATAAGATTTGATTTTATTTATATTGTAAAGAAAGCAAGTGATAGATAATGAATTTAAAATTAGAAATTTTAACTGAAGATCATGCAAAACAAATATGTTGTTGGAAATACGAAGAAATTTATTCTATTTATAATTATCCGGATTGGGATACTCTAAACCAACAAAGATGGGGGATAACAATAGAGGAAAAAAGAAAGAAAGAATTTACTGCTGTTATAGATGAGAGTAATAATTTATGTGGATATATTAGATTTATAGAAAATAAGAATTTTGTTTTAGTTGGATTGGGATTAAAGCCTTCATTATGTGGGCAAGGTTTAAGTAATATTCTTATGGAACTGCTAAAAAGTGAGTGCAAAAAGAGGTATGGTAATAAAAGAATTGCTTTAGAAGTCCGTTCTTTCAATAAACGAGCAATTAAATGTTATGAAAAGGCTGGATTTGAAATAACCGATGTTTACCAAAAGGATACTTTAATAGGCAGCGATGAATTTATAAAGATGGAATATAAACGATGACATAATATTTACAAATTTTGATATAGACAATAACTCATAATGCGGTCGGTGCACCAAAATTAACTAATGAATAAATGGTGATGAAATGAACTCAAAAAATCATAAAGTATTACGAGTATATAGAACCAAGGCTCAGGCAAAAGAGAGTTACGACAAAATTAGCCGATTTTATGATTATTTTGCCGGAGTCTTCGAGAAAAAGTATAGAAGCATGGCGTTAGAGCGGTTAGACATTAAAAGGGGTGAAACTGTTTTGGAGATCGGTTTTGGAACTGGACATTGCTTGAAGCGAATGGCTGAGTCAGTGGGTGAGGATGGTAGGGTTTACGGCATCGACATTTCCTCTGGGATGCTGGAAGTTAGCAAGCGGAGACTTGAAGAAGCTGAACTTTTGGATAGAGTCAAACTATACTGCGGAGACGCATTAAAAATGTCTTACGAGGATAATGAATTTGATGCCGTTTTCATGAGTTTCACTCTTGAACTTTTTGATACGCCCGAAATTTTGAAAGTTCTTGATGAAATCGAGAGGGTCTTAAAACCAAATGGCAGGTTTGGAGTTATTAGTATGTCAAAAGAAGATGGGGATTCGATATTATTGAGGGTGTATGAGTGGACTCACAAAAAATTTCCAAAATATGCGGACTGCAGGCCAATCTATATTGAACAATCAATAAAGAACGCTGGGTTCGAGATAGAGTATAAAGAGAAAGTGAAATTATTTGGATTACCAGGGGAGATTGTTATTGGTGTGATTCCGTCCTAAACCGCAACTTCATATAACAGCCAAGGTAAGATAGTGGGGTCAAGACAGTATCTGACCCTAGACGCTATTTTGTGCGTGCTTTTAAGAAGCTTTATATGATAAATCTGAAATGGTATAGGCATGATGAAATTTAAAGAAATTAAGACAAAATCAATTATTGTAAAATCAAATTTACCGGACGCAGATTTTGTTATAAACCCTTATGTTGGCTGTATGCATGGCTGTAAATATTGTTATGCAAGATTTATGAAAAGATTTACAGGTCATACCGAAACATGGGGTTCTTTTGTTGATGTAAAGATTAATGCCCCCGATTTGATTCCAAAAGATACAAATAAATACAGGGGGAAATTCATAACAATTAGTTCGGTTACCGATCCCTACCAACCAATTGAGGGGAAATATAAACTCACCAAAAAAATTATTGAAAGACTTATACCGCTTCAACCACATTTAGATTTGATTACTAAGTCTAATTTGGTAGTTAGAGATATGGATTTGTTTAAGCAATTTAAAAATTGTATGGTAACTCTTTCTTTTTCGATTACAGATGAAAAATTAAGGAAACAAATAGAGCTTCTATCATCTCCAGCAAAACAAAAAATAAATGCTTTGAAAGAGCTGTATAAAGCGAAAATTCCCACAGCTCTTTTTATCTCTCCGATCTTTCCACAAATAACGGATTGGGAAAAAATAATAAACAAAACCAAATCTTTTGTGGATGAATATTGGTTTGAAAACCTAAATCTTTATCCCTCTATCAAAGGTGAAATTTATAATTTTCTAAGAAAGAATAGGCCAGAACTTATTGAAATATACAAAAAAATCTACTCAAAAAATAGTAATTATTGGAATATTGAAGAAAATAAAATAAAAGAATTCTGTGAAAAAAATCAAATTAGTTGTAAAATCTATTTTCATCATAAGAGGAAAGATGCTTGATAAAAAAAATTGAGCGCGCTTGGAACTCTCCTTCTACCTGACTCCCTTAAGTTTTGCAAATTAATAAGAACAACAGAATAATTACAATAACGGAGCTAAGAAAATTGCCAGCCCTTTAGAAATTATATTGAAGGACTTTTTTTGGAAAAAGAAGGATTTTTAAGATATTTGTCGTATAGTACAAATATAAGGTTAAATTGTAAAAAAATAATCTAAATAGTTTTAGAATAGAAACTGAATAAAAGATGATCTTATAGTTTTATTATCTAATTAAAAAATATTTTTTATAGGAGGTAATAGAATGGAAGATGAGAGTATTGCCAAAGAACAACTTATAAAAGAATTGGATGAAATGAAGAAAAAAATTGCAAAATTAGAAGTAAGTGAAGATATGCATAAATGGGCAGAAGCGAAATTACAGAGAGAGGGTTATGAAAAAGATATATTATTAAATAATGCTCCAGCTATGATATATTGGTTAGATGGAGAAGGAAAATTTATTATAGTTAATAAATGTTTTGCTGATTTATTTAATAAATCCCCCGATGATATAAAAGGGAAATATCTATACGATTTATACTCTGAAAAGATTTCTGATAAAATTTATGCTGATAATGTGAAAATAATTGAATCTGAAACACCAAAATATGGGATTGAAGAATCTTTTAAAACCCCAAATGGTATGATATGGGTTAGAAGTGATAAAATACCTTATAAAGATGCAAATGATAAGGTTATAGGCGTAACTGGTGTTTTCTTCGATATTACAGATCAAAAAGAAAGAGATAAAGATATAAAAGAATCAGAGGAAAAATTCAGAGGTATTGCCGAAAGAAGTTTTGACATAATAATTGTTGCTGATGAAAAAGGAATATGTAGCTACGTTTCTCCTTCAATAGAGAGAGTGCTGGGATATAAGCCTGAGGAAATAGTTAGCAAGCACTTTCAAATCCTTTTCCCGGAAAATATGAATAAAAAAGTAGAAGGAATTTGTAATACTTTAATTCAGGGCAAGGAAATTGAAGGGGTAAATCTTGAAATAATTAGAAAAGATAGAGGGAAAGCGATAGTCGAAGTTAACGGTTCTTCCATAATTAAGGATGAAAAGATAGTTGGAATTCAAATTCATTTAAGAAATATAACTGAGCGCAAGTTAGAAGAAGAAATGATAGAGAAAGAAAAAAGCAAATTACAGAAATATATTGATGTAGCAGGTATTATATTAAAGATTATTGATAGAGATGGTAAAGTAAGTCTAATCAATAAGAGAGGTTGTGAAGTTTTAGGATATACAAAAGAGGAGATTTTGGGGAAAAATTGGATTGATAATTTTGTTCCGGAAAGACTACAAAACAAAATGAATGATATTTTAGCGAAGCTGAGATCTAATCAAACTATTTCTTATGAACATTTCGAAAGTCCAATTTTAACTATAAATGGAGAAGAAAAAATTATTAGTTGGTATAACACTGCATTAAAAGATGAAAAGGGTGAATTTCAGGGAGTATTAAGCTCTGGAGAGGATGTTACTACAAAAAGTAAAGTTGAACGAGAGCTCCAAGAGAATTACCAAAAATTACAGCAAATTATGGAGGATACTGTTTATACTATGGCCAAAGTTATTGAAAAAAAAGATCCATATTCCGCTGGTCATCAAAAAAGAGTCTCTCAGCTTGCTAAAGCTGTAGCAAAAGAGATGAAATTGCCTAAAGATAAAATTGAAGGGTTAAAGGTTGCATCATTGGTTCATGATATCGGGAAAATAGGTATGCCTATAGAGATTTTAAGCAAACCAAGTGGTTTAACTGAATTAGGTCACGATTTAATGACAGAACATCCTATGACTGGATATAATATTTTAAAAGAGATTGATTTTCCTTGGCCAGTTGCTGAAATTGTACTACAACATCATGAGAAGGTAAATGGTTCCGGATATCCAAATGGACTAAAAGGAGATGAAATTTTAATTGAAGCAAAAATATTATGTGTAGCTGATGTTATTGAGGCAATGAGTTCTTATAGGGCTTATAGGCCCAGTCATAGTATAAAGGAAGCCTTAAAAGAGCTAACTAAAAATAAAGGAACTCTGTATGATTCAATGGTTGTAGATGCTTGTAAAGCATTATTTAAGTACAAAGGTGCTAAATTTAATTTCTTACAGTAAATGTAACAGGTGCTCGGTTCTTCGCAATGTAATATATATGCTGATATGTTAACTATATTATTGGGAATGAAAGCAATGGATAATATAATTATAAGAAAAGGTAGAACTGAAGATGCGCAAGATTTTTCTCAGCTTATTTTATTGTCTGCGGCTACTTTCTTCCCATCTATTTTTGCTTCTAATACAGAAAAGGTAATGAGAAAAATATTTCAGCAGCCAGGTAATCTTTTTAGTTTTGAACATTCATATTTTATTGAAGTAAATGATAAGATAGCGGGAATGGCTTTAGGATATAATTGGGAACAAAAAAGGCGTGAAGAACTACATACTGGTTTGCTGCTGGTTAAATATTTGAAATGGAATTTTTTCACAAGAATATTTTATTTGCTTAAAGCACAGGGCATAGTGGGGAAGGTTTCAGAAAATGAATACTACCTCAGTAATATCGCTGTGTATCCTGCGTTTAGAGCTCTTGGATTAGGAACAAAACTTTTTTCAGAAATTAGACGAGAGTCAGAGAAAACTGGCGCCAACAAAATCGTTTTAGATGTAGAGACAAATAACAAAAGAGCGATTAAATTCTATGAGAGGCTTGGCTATATTATAAAATGGAGAACACCATCTATAAAAATTAAAAAAGAAACTTTTGAGTTCTTTAGAATGTTTAAAGTTTTAGAACAAGATAGCAAGTCACCTAATGGCGGGTTTACAAAAACAGCAAAATTTATTGAAATTATTTAAAATGAGGATTATAAAGAGATGAACACAAGAAAAGTTGATACAGAGTTTATTAGAAAATCATTTACCACAGAAAAGACAGTTTCAGATTATACAAGAGCAGTTAAGGAAATTGGGCTCTGGGAATCTGAAAAGATAATGATTGAAAAATATTTTAATCCGGAAAGCCGAATTTCAGATATTGGTTGCGGTGCAGGAAGAACGACCATAGGATTCTACAAGCTTGGTTATCGTTTGATAGAAGGTTTGGATTTATCAGAAGCTATGATAGTACAAGCCAGAAGAATCAGTAAAGAGCTGGATTATGATATAACCTTTAGGGTGGGAGATGCGACTTGTTTGGATTATGATGATGAAACTTTTAGCGCAGTATTATTTTCCTTTAATGGGATAATGCAGATACCAGGAAGAGAAAATCGGATAAGAGTGCTAAAAGAGATAAGGCGCATATTAATATCTAAAGGATATTTTTTATTTACAACTCATGAACGCGATAGTAAAGAATATGAATCATTTTGGAAAGAGGAGAAGAGAAAGTGGGCATCACATTTAGAGGATAAAAGTTTGCACGAATTTGGGGATAAGATTATAAAAATGGAAGAGAGAGACATTTTTCTTCATTTTCCAACCAGGGAAGAAGTAATTTCAAGTTTGGAAGAAACGGAATTTAGGTTAATTGAGGGGATATTGCGTTCTGAATTGTGTGAAGAATCAGAAGAAGTAAAAAAGTTTTCCTCCGATTGTGTATTGTGGCTGGTTCAAAAACCTTAGAAGCACAGAGACCGGGAATATAATTTAGGAAGAAAAATCTCGCTTTCTCAGTAAGGGGGCGGGATTTTCTTTTTAAAAAATCGTTATGATAGTGTAAAATTTTAGTAG
>DMCY01000085.1 GCA_003451675.1 Candidatus Atribacteria bacterium | reverse complement strand
TTCCATCTATCTCTTCCCCTCCCCAGTGATCAAAACCCCAGCAAGGTTCAGCGGTTGCAGTAAGTTCTACATCTTCACCGCAGTCATATTTATCCTTATCCGGAACCTTGGTAACAGATCCTTCGCCCTCGGTATTAACGGTCAGTATGTATACATCTTCGAGTTTGATAAACACAGCAGTGACTATTTTGTCGCTATCCATAGTGACAGTCTCCGGATTGTTAGTACTTCCATCTATCTCTTCACCTTCCCAGTGATCAAAAACCCAGCAAGGTTCAGCGGTTGCAGTAAGTACTACATCTTCACCGCAGTCATATTTATCCTTATCCGGAACCTTGGTAACAGATCCTTCGCCCTCGGTATTAACGGTCAGGATGTATTCCTCCTGGACAAAATTGGCCGTCACCGTCTTATCACTATTCATGGTCACTGTAGTAGGATTAGTACCACCTGTTACATCACCACTCCAGTGGTCAAAATCATAGCACGCTGCAGCAAAAGCTTCAATTGGTACCACTGTCCCTTCATCATAGGTATGAGTTTCTACTGTTGGGCTAGTTGTACCTCCTTCAGTCGGATTTACTGCCATAGTTAAAGTGTAGGTAACTGGCTCTTCTTCTTCTCCTCCGTCCCCACCATATCCTGCTCCACATCCGATATCCAAACCACTGATCTCTTCTGCTGCCCTACATGTAGCATATAGAACATCATCATCAGTTAGGAGATTGAGCTCACAGTTCTCTACTACCCGACGAACCTCGTAGATGAGGGCTTTAAACTTAGGGAAGTTGGGGAAAGTCGGTTTGTCAGCGATAACGGCATCCAAAGAGATATCTTCCGGTCCCCATTCGGTATAGTAGACCAGAAAGTCTACTACCAAGCCAAGGGAAGTAGAGACCAGATCGGTGATCTTGGTATCAAAGGTGCTGGCGACCTCTAAAGCGACATCTTTGACTAAGGGCCTGTTATCATCATAATCCGGACAATAAGCAGTCACCACATAGTTCTTGCCCGGGGGAACATCGGTAAAGGTAAATTCACCATCTTCGTTCGTCGTGGTGGTAGCTACTACATCTTCCCCGTAGGTAAGTACCACTTCGATGCCATCTTGAAGGGACCAATTTTGCTGACAGTAATAACACCAATACTCAGGAGATACACAACAAGTTTCGGTAACCGGATCAGCAGATGTGGAGCAACATGGTGCTGCAATTATGCCTGTTATGGTTCCAGTTCCCGGAGTATATCCAGGAGATTCGTCAGTAGGAACACCGAAACATCCAGCAAGTAAGATTAATAATGCGGAAATTAAAATTATCGGTAAAATGATTTTTGTACTTAGTTTCATTTAAATCGCCTCCTGCAATTTTTTTTAAAATTGGCAGTCTGGCGATCATAGCACTCTTACGAGTACCTTAAACCCATGACTTTGCGTCCTGCCCTTTCGGACAGTTTACCTTTTTCAACTTTTTGGAACTTTTCTTATTCAAGTCACCTCCCTGTAATAAATAATATTATCTCTTTCATTAATTAAAATAATAAAATCTCTTCTTTATTATTATATTCCCTAAAACAAACAATTTTAGACATTAATTTGTAAATTTTTTAATAATTTTATTTAATGTTACTATATTATTTTTTTTTATTTGTTGATTTAATTAATTATAGGTAAAATACTCCAACCTAATATTAACACAATAAATTTAGAATTGTCAAATAAAGAGTATAATTTTTTTATTATGTCTTTTTATTTGTATTACTTGGAAATCTTCTTTATCAGTAGTAATAATCTCAACACTGCCGGATTTACGGTAATCTTGTTTCCTAATATAGTTCGGTTATATATGCTCTTCCCATAAAATAATTCATTCGCCTCACTGTCCTCTTCGATAGCCGAACCCTGGAAAGAAGCTCCGATGTAAGCCCCCTTGCTTATAGAATAAGAATATATTGAAGCTTTAAATTTATAATCTGTGTCTGCTGAAAGAGACCTTCCCAAAGGAAAGATGGCTATGCCTTCTGCTTCTTTCAAAAGCGCTCCAAAAGCCCCGCTATCCCCTGATACCGAGATTTCCTCTAATACTTCGAAGGATATTCGTTAATTATATCTGATGGCGTCATCGTCGTAGGAGCTGCTTGCCCTATGCAAGTTAAAACTAAAAATAATAACATTGCTAAAATAATATTTTTTAAAGTTCTATTTTTCATTTTTTATTTTACCTTCATAATTTATGGCCAGAATATCTTTTATAAAATTTTTCTTCTCTTTAGTTTTAGATTTTTTTATCTCGATTACTTCCCAATAAAGATTTAACATTCTTTCAGAAATTGTATCAATACCATATTTTTCGGAAGTCTTTAATGCTCCCTGGGAGAGCTTTTCTCTTAATTCTGGCTCTCTAATAATTTTTTCTAATGCATTAGCAAATTTTTCAACATCATCATCAACTAACAGTCCATCCAGTCCATCTGTTAGTATATCTACTGCTCCTGGAGCTTTAATCGCCACGACGGGAACTCCGGAAGCTAAGGCTTCTATAGTTACTATTCCAAAAGTTTCTGTTGTAGAAGCAATAGTAAATACATAAGCCATCTTGTAATAATGCTGAATTTCTTCATAACTTACTGTACCTGCAAATATTACATCTTCTTCTACTCTCAAAGTTCGGGTAAGCTGTTTTAGTTCATCCATAACCAGACCATTGCCTACTATTAATAATTTTTCTTTACCAATGCTTCTCTTTTTAATTATTGCTAATGCTTTTATAATCTTATCTATACTCTTCTCTGAAGCTACTCTACCCACAAAGAGAATTATTTTATCATCTTCTTTCAGATTGTATTTTTTCTTAATTTCTGTTCTCTTCAATTCATCATCTTCCTTGAAAGAAATCAAATGTATTGCATTGGGAATAACCTCAATTCTATTCTTTATACCATAACTTTTTACCAATTCTTTCATTGATTTAGATGGAGTAGTTATACAATCAGTTTTATTAGCTAAATTAGAAACTATTATTTTAATTGCTTCTTGAGCTATTATTTGTGGTATAGGAGCAGCATAATAAGCATACTGTTCATATTGAGTATGAAGAGTTAATATTTTAGGTATGCCTAATTCTCCCCCATACATCATAGCTGCAGAACTTAAAACAAAGGGGTGATGGATATGAATAATATCTGGATTAAATTCAGTTATGACCTTTTTCGCTCTAAAGGACAAAGGTATAGCAATAGGGTATTTTACTTTTTTAGTTAAATTTACTGACCTATACCTGAATACATTTTTTTCTTGATCAACATAATCTTCTACCTTGGGAGCAAAGATATAAACTTCATGCTCTTTTCTTTCGTAAGCTTCTTTTAATGAAGATATGCTGGTAACAACTCCATTAACCAGCGGTTTATAACAATTGGTAAAAAAAGCAATTCTCATTTTATTTTCTCCGTAATTTAAAATTAAAATATTATTTTGTTCGATTTCGATAATTTCAATTTAAGAAAGGGATTATTTTACAAAATTTAACTTTCATAAATTTGAATAATTCTATCTTTATTATATCTTTTAAGTAATGGGAATAGCAAATTAAACCAATTAACCAATTCCCCAATTTTCCAATATACTCATTCCTCAACCAGCTAATCAGGTAACCAACTAACTATTTAACTCTTTTCTTATTACTCATTACTGTATTTCTAAACGCTATCCGCTGTACGCTCCACGCTCCACGCTAGTTCATCTATACGCTCTACGCTAGTTATGTTTTTCCGCCTGCTTTAACCAATACTCTGCTTTTGTGTTTTCCGGCTCTAAACGTAAGACTTCTTTCCAATTATTCACAGCTTCCCGATAATTGCCTCTCTCGTAATAAATTCTACCCAGCCAATAATAAGCCGCAGAAAAATTAGGGTTGGACCTAACTGCTTGACGGTATTCGTATATAGCCTCTTCAAACAATTTTTGTTCATAAAGGTTATACCCTGCTTCATAATGAGAATACGCTTCTTTCCCGTATTTTATAGAATTTTCTACTTTAGTATAAAAATATTGAGCCCGGGGATAATAAGGGTCAATCTCTAACACTTTTTTCCAGAAAGAAAGAGAATCATTCAATCTGCCTTCTTCGTAAAATACTCTCGCCAACCAATAGTGAGCTTCAATCATTTCTGGATCAACCTCAACTGCTTTTTGTAAATACAGGATACAGCCATCATAATCTTCTCTTTGATAAGCCGCATATCCCAACCGATAATAGGCAAAAGCTAATTTCTGTTCAGCTTCCGGAGAAATTACTTCCCTTTTTCGAATAAGTTCAATATATCTCCCCCACTCTCTCGCTTCTCGATAATACCAATTAGTATACTGATAAATCTGGGCAAGACGATAATGGGCTTCTATGAAATCCGGGTCTGCCTTAATAGCTTTTTCACCATAATCGATCGCTTCAACCCACAGTTCTTTATTGGGGTAATTAGCCCCCTGATAAGTTTTAATCGCCTCTTCCATCTTGTTTAGAGCCATCTTTAGGTAATCAGATGCTTCTTGAGAAAGAGTTTCCCAGGCAGTTTCCCCTTGACCAGTTGCAAAACTAAAGCTAAATACTGATAATAATCCACAAATAATCAAACTTAATATTAAAAACATTTTCAAATATCTCTTTTTCATATTTAGTCCCCCCTTTTAATCTTTATCCTAATTATATATCATTATAGCTTAATTCTATATTTTTTATAAATATCCTTAAATATAGTATCAAGTATATGGTATCGAGTATCGAGTCAAGAAAGCAAAAGAAAAGATAAAAAAACAAAAGCAATAATTATTCTTTTCTTTCTTCTAATTCTCTCTCCAAAGCTACGGCAAATATTTACATCCTGCATGTCTATTATAGTATATATTAAAATTAAAAAGAAATATTTTATTCATATGAAAGAAAATTATTCTGGCCTGCGTATTATAAGGTAGGTACTTTTAATAAACAAAATTTCCCATATTCTATTTAATAGATTATAATAAATTATAAATGAAAGACAAAATATGATAAAAAGATTTAGAAAATACATTATATTATCTACAATAATCTTTATTTTAATAGCTTTAAGTTCAATATCTATCTACGCATGGGATAACTGTCCCTTTGGTTTAGAAGATGACCCTTATCCGGGAGAATGTAAAAGATATATCGATACTGACGGTGATGGAATTTGCGACCGTTCTCAACCAGCACCTGAAGACCGTAGTACGAACATAACTTTAAAGGAAGATAATATTAAAGAAAGCGTAAAAGATGATAATAAATACTTTAAAGAAACTGATGAGAAAGTTACAGAAAGATTTTTTATTGCCGAAGCAGCTTCTAATGAAAAAACGGTTCCCGGCTCTCCGTCTCCTGAGAGGAAATCACTACCCGATTATAATTTTTTAGAAATCTTTTTTGTATCTCTGCTTATATATTTTGGCGGTAAATTCCTGGCTCGAAAATTGGAAATAAGTTCGTGTAAAGAAAAGAAATTCTGGAACGTTTTCTTGCTAATCAGTTTTATCGGTTCAGCCGGAACGGGAATGATTCTGGTATTTATTAGGGATTATGATTGGTTTAGAGCCATTAATTTTAACTTTTTATTCTGGCATGTGGAATTTTCTATTGTTATGACTCTACTGGGTATATTTCATGCTCTCTGGCATTTAAAATATTATCTGTCAATATTTAGAGGGAAAAAGAAAGATAATGTTTGCAAGTCCTAAAAAGTAGAAAGAATTAAAAATTATGATTACAGGTTCAGAGTGTATTAATAAAACCGATGAACAAATAGTAATCCTGACTTTGAAAAATCAGGATTACTATCTATGTCTGATGAAACGTTATGAAGCCAAGCTTCTTAATTATATTTTAAAAATATCTAATACAAACAGAGAAGATGCAGAAGATATCCTACAGGAAGTATTTGTCAAAGCTTACCAAAACTTAAATGATTTTGATTTAAATTTTAAATTTTCTAACTGGATATATAGCATTGCTCATAATACTACCATTAGTGCTTTTAGAAAGAAAAAAGTGCATCCCCAAAGAGTTTCCTGGGAAGATAAAGATTTAAATAATATATTGGAGTCTACCTTAGATATAGAAAACACAAGCCTTCAAAAATTAACTTATAAACAGATTTTAAAAATAATTAATCAATTGCCTTTAAAATACAAAGATGTATTAATCCTAAAGTTTGTTGAAGGAAAAAATTATCAAGAGATAAGCGATATTTTACATAAACCGATGGGCACTATAGCTACTCTGATAAACCGGGCTAAAAAATCTCTTAAACAGGAATTAGAAAAGGAGGATATTAAACTCTAAAAATATGAAAAATATAAGTGATGAAGTTTTTAAAAAAATAAAAGATAAAAATATCAAACCAAAACCCCGCTGGTACTTTATAACTAAAAATTATTTTATCTGGTCGATATTTGGAATTTCGATAATCTTGGGTAGTTTCGCCTTTAGCATGGTTCTATTTATCATCAAACAACTTGATTGGGATATCTATCACTATATGGGAGACAGTTTTTTAAAAACTGTTTTTATAAGCTTGCCTTATCTCTGGTTAATATTTCTAATCCTATTTACTGGAGTAGCTTACTATAATTTTATCCATACAAAAAGGGGTTATCGATTTAAATTTATTTCAATTCTTTTAATCAGTTTGCTAATTAGCATTACTTTGGGAACTGGCATCTATTTTAATGGTTTTAGTGAAAGATTAGAAAATGTTTTTTCGGAAAAAATTCCCTACTATAATAGATTGGTTTATACTTGTGAAAAGCAATGGATGCAGCCTAAAAAAGGACTTTTAGCAGGGACCATTATAGAAATAGGACTTCCTGAAAATCATTTTATTCTTATGGGTTTAGATAATAACCGCTGGAAAATTGAAGCGAGTCAAGCTATTTGGAAAGGGAAAATAGCTCCTGCCACCGGTTTAAAAATAAAACTTATAGGCAAATTAATAGAAAATAATAATTTTGAAGCAATGGAAATCAGACCCTGGCAAGGTCAGGGAAGATTTATGATGGGGGGAAATCGTTAATATTTTATTTTTCGGATTGTTCCCCTTCTAAATTTCCAGATTGTTGATTATCTAATCCAATATTTAAATCTAATTCACCGCCGTTTTTTAAGACATTAAGTAGTTTATTCTTCACTTCATTAAATTGAGCTCTATACTGGGGATCAACTGAAGAAGCTGCCGGCAGTTTAAGCTTTAAAAAATTTACCCTCTCTCCGTTTTCACTGATGGAAAAATCTAAATGCGGGCCTGTTGCCAGACCAGTAGCTCCCACATAACCTATTATCTCACCTTGTTTCACTTTCTGGCCCTTTTTTAAACCTTTGGCAAAACTGGAAAGATGACCATAACCACTCACATAATTATTAGGATGACGAACTTTAATATAATTTCCGTAACCATCATTCCAACCAACATAAATAACTGTTCCATCTCCGATAGTTGAAACCGGAGTTCCGGTAGGAGCAGCATAATCGATAGCTAAATGAGGCCGCCAGATTCTCAATATAGGATGAAAACGGTTTTTGGAAAAATAAGAACTAATATATTTATAGTGTAGGGGAGCTCGCAAGAAGGCTTTTCTTAATGATTTTCCTTTTTCATCATAATAGTCTATATGCCCGGAAAGGTCTTTAAATAAAATAGCGGTATGTTTACTTAAAAGTTCTCCTTCATATTGAGCAGCAAGTACCTTTCCCCAACGATAAAAATCTCCTCTATACTGTTTTTCTACCAAAATATTAAAAATATCTCCCTCACGACATTCAGTAAGAAAGTCAATCTGCCAGGCAAATATCTCTGCTATCTGCAGGGCTAATTGGGGTGAATCTGCACATTCTAACATAGATTCATAAAGAGAATATTCAATCTTCCCTTCAAGCCGAACAACTTCTGTACAAACTTCTTCTTTGGTTACTTTTAAATCTTCTGAATCAGAGGTAGGAATGTCTATACAGTAGATATCAATGGGGTTAGGCTTATAAATGAATTCTGTTACTTTTCCTTCCGGACTATATTTTAAAGAATATTCACTACCAACCGGAAGATAGTTAAAATCTACTACAGACTTAACTTTTTCTTGTAAACTAAGTATCTCGGCAGCAGAAATTCCTTCTCTAATTAAAGATTCATAAAGGGTATCTCCAGCCTGCAAATTGCCATCAATGGTAATTACTTCTTCCTTTCCTTTTTCTTTCTCTTCCTCTATTTCTTCCCGTAGAGATATTTCTTCTGTAACTATCTCAGGAATCTTTTCCATCTCCTCTGCTACTGGTTTCAAAATTTCTTCTGAAGCAGGAAGGGTATCGCTGCTTTGTTTTGCGGAAAACAGTGGAAGAATCTTAAAATAAATTGTTCCCGTAGTTAACAATAGAATAAATAGACCACCAATAATCATTTTTATTTTTTTTGCTCTTCTTTTTTTATAGGAAGAAGTATGGTGATGAGAGTAATAGTAGTATTTTTTCTTTGGCAAGGTCTCTAATATCCCCTTACAATAAAATTTATCATACCTAATCAATTATATAATTAAATTAGTCGTTAGTTATTTAGTTAGCTAGCTAACCAAGTAACCAACTAACGAGATACGAATTAGACTTCTGACTTCTATTTCTTTATTATATACTATATGCTTATGGAATTCCTTTTTAATTCTGCTATATAACAATCATATACGCTCTTATTAAAGCATACAAATACAATTTTTTTCACAAAATTGTTTCTCTTTAAAAAATTTACAGTCTCGGCCACAGCAATTTTAGTGGCACGCTCCAGGGGAAAACTGTATGCCCCTGTGCTTATTGAAGGGAAAGCCACTGTTTTAAGCAAATGTTTTTCTATTAAGGTAAAACAACTTTGATAACATTGAGAAAGATACTCATCTTCTTTGTAATTTCCACCTCTCCAGACAGGGCCTACAGTATGGATTACCCATTTAGCCGGTAATCGATAACCTCGAGTTATCTTCGCTTGTCCGGTTGGACATCCTTTTAACTTACGACATTCTTCTAAAAGTTCAGGGCCAGCCACTCGATGGATAGCTCCATCCACACCACCGCCGCCAAGAAGGGAATTATTGGCTGCGTTAACTATGGCTTCTACCTGTTGTTTGCTAATATCACCTTGCACAACCTCAATTCTATCAGGCATATTACTCTACTCCTTCTAATAAAAAAATTAAATAAAATTAAATTAGTCGTTAGTATTTAGTTAGCTAGTTAACTGGTTTGTTAGTTAATTAGTTTGGTATTAATTCTTTAATATACTCATTCCTCAACCAGCTAACCGGGTAACTAAATCTACTCGCTATACGCTAACATACGAGATACTATTCGCGAATTTAATTTTGTGCTTTATACTTTTCGTTTTTTACTATCTTAACTAGCTAACCAGCTAACGAAATACGAATTAGGGTTTACGGAAATACGGAAAAAAGAAATTCCTATACAATTAAAGTAAAATTATTTTTTATATTTTATGTAATTATTATAGAAGTACCTATCTGTCATTGAGGCAATATAGTCTATTACTACCTGTTCAGGTAAATTATTACCTACATAATCTGCTCCCCTATTTTTACCCCTGTTAAAAATCCACTCTTTAAAAATGAAAGAATCTTCGTTGCCCTTTTTAAGGTCATCAAGAAATTTGTCAAAAAGATATGTAAATGCAGTTTTAAATCTAGTCTTTTTTGCTTTTAGCCTTGGGTTTTTATATATCCTTTCTGTATTAAATTGTTTCAATTCAAAAACTCTCTCAGCAATATTGGATGAATAACTTATCTCGTCCCGATTATAAGAATTAATTATAATATCAGTTACCAGGGAATTTATAATAGCTGTATTATTTCCCCCTAATTCTCTCTTAATTCCTTCTGGCAATTCACCTCTTTTTAAAATACCTATTCGTATCGCATCTTCAAAATCCTGCCCTATATAGGAGATGGCATCTGACATCCTAACGACACACCCTTCTAAAGTTGCTGGTACTATATGAACCTTTTTCCCCTGGGATTTTCCCTGGCAATAATCTATTAAATCAGCTTCGGTTTTATTTCGATCCGGTTTTAGGTATTTCTCGTTAATCTCACCATCATGAGAGAGAATTCCATCCCTTACTTGAAAAGTCAAGTTCATCCCTTTACAGGCGTCGGCAAGTTTATCAACTATTCTAAGACTGTGAATGTTGTGAAAAAATAAACCAATCTTCTTTTTCCGACAAATATCTTGAAGAATTTCTTCACCATCATGACCAAAGGGAGTATGTCCTAAATCATGTCCAAGGGCAATAGCTTCAATAAGATCAAGATTTAACTTTAAAGCCTTCCCTATGGTTCGGGCTATCTGAGAAACTTGTAAAGTATGGATACTTCGATTAGATAACTGTTCGTCAAAACTTGCGGCAAAATATATAACCTGGGTTTTCCCTATGTATCTGCGAAATGAACCACTGTATAATATATGATCTCGATCTCTTGAATAGGGGCCTCTAAAAGGATGAGATGTCTCGCGCTCCCTTCTGGCTTCACAATTTTTCGTAGCATAAGGAGAAAGATATTTATCTTCAAAATTAAGAATTTCTTTTTTAAAGTTCTCCCCGTTCATAATTTTTCTCCTGAATAAAATAAAAAAATACAGTGAGAAGAAAACTTTTTACTTTGCCTTTACTTTAACAATAAATTTATATTATTCATTTTATAAAATTATAATGAATTCTGCAAGTTTTTTATTAGTATCTCGTGAATCGTATCTCGTAAAGAAGAAGTCAGGAGCCAGAATTCAGGAGTCAGAAGATTATTAGCGGAGGGTGTTTAGGAGGTAGGGATTCGATTCCTGTCTGCGTGCGTACACGCACAGGCAGGCATCGAATCCGTTTCGGGTCGGATAAATCCGACCCCTACAGAAAATCTATAAATATATACAGTATTTTTATTGTCCTTTCTCTTTAAAGAAGAGGTTAAAGGTAAAGTTGAATAAAGTTATAAATTATAAAAGATAAGAATCTTAATTACAATACTATACGACGCTATACGCTACCTGCTCTCTACGCTATGTTGTATACTAACGACCATTCACTATTCACTAATGACTAACTAATTGGTAAATTGGCTAATTGGAGAATCGGTGAATTGACCAATTGGTCAATTAATTTCATCCCTTCACTGACCCGGCCAAAATACCTTTTACAAAATAGCGTTGTAATCCTAAAAAGAGAGCTAAGGGAAGAGCCATAGAAACAAAGGCAGCAGCAGTAAGCAATTCCCAATCCTGACCATAAGAACCGACTAAAGCACTTATTCGTACGGTAAGAGGGGCTACATCCGGTGTCCCTCCTAAATAAACCAAAGCTACTAAAAGATCGTTCCAAACCCATAAGAATTGAAATATAGTTACGGAAGCAATCGCTGGTAAAGAGAGTGGTATTACCATTCTGGTGAATATTTGAAAAGGAGTAGCGCCATCTATAGAAGAAGAATCAAACAATTCACTTGGTAATCCGGAAATAAAATTATACAACAAATAAATTATTAGAGGAAGCCCGTATCCAGTGTGAGCCAACCATATTCCCGGAAAAGTACCAGCCAATCCTAATTTATTAAAAATTCGCAGGACGGGTATCATAGTCATTTGTAGTGGAACAACTAATAAACCAACTAGAATTACAAACAAGATTCTCCGCCCAGGGAATTCCATCCAGGCGAAAGCGTAGGCAGCAAAAGAAGCAATTAATATTGGAATAATAGTAGCGGGGATAGTAATTAGTAAAGTATTTAAGAAGGCTTTTCCTATACCAATCTTCAGAATGACTTCTCGGTAATTTTCCAGAGTGTAGCAGGTAAAATTAAAAGGGTGCTCAAAAACAGTCCACCAACCAGATGCTGCTACATCGGCAGAAGAACGAAAAGAAGTTATCAATAGACCAACACTTGGCAGTATCCAGATAAAAGCTACCATAATTATTACTAAATGAAGCGGTACACTCGACAATATTGAAATTAACTTTTTCATCATCTTATAGCCTCCTGCTCCCTGAACCGCTGAATATTAATGATTATCATAGGAATTATGAGAACTAATAAGATGACTGCAATTGCACTCGCCCGACCATAATTTCTAAAAATAAACATCTCTTTATACATTCGGTTGGCAACAACCTCGGTATTGAAATTTCCATTAGTCATTACATAGACAATATCAAATACTTTAAGAACATTAATAGTCATAGTGGTAGCTACTACTGCAAGTGTAGGTTTCATCAAAGGTAAAATAATTTTCCAAAAAATTTTGAATTCGGTGGCGCCATCTACCCGAGCTGCTTCTAATATTTCCCGAGGTATGCCTTTATAACTTGCTGATAATATTACCATACAAAATCCAGTCCATATCCATACCCCTACCATAATTAAACAAAAGTTATTAAGCCAGGGTCTAATAATTAGCCAGGGTAAGGGTTCTAACTGAAAAAATGAACGAATTGCGTTAAGAATGCCAGTCTGAGCAGCTGAAGCTGGCCGATAAGCATAAACAAATTTCCAAATTACTCCGGCACCCACGAAGGAAATAGCCATAGGCATAAATATCATTGATTTCACAATCGATTCATATTTAACTCGATCTGCCAATACTGCTATAATTAGTCCTAAAGATACCGTCAGGGGAACAAATAGTATTACCCATAAGGCATTATTTCGAAAAGAATTAAGCATAATTTCGTTGGTAAAACAATAGAAATAATTTTTAATACCTATAAATTTTTCTGAATTATAATTAAAAAAGGAAATGTATACTGTATTAATCGAAGGATAAACTAAAAAAAAGAATAAAAGAAATGCTGCTGGAGCAATATATAACCATGGAGTAATTTTTTTTGTACGTATCACGAACTTCTTTCCTTTCTAAATATCATTATAACAAATATTTTACTGTAATTATCAGATTTTGTCATTGCGAGGAGCAACGCAAGCCTGCCCCAGCGAAAGCAGGGGAAGCAATCTGGAGCCCGAGATTGCCACGGGGAACACTCAATATTACTTGAGTGTTCCCCTCACAATGACAGATTTAATCCTGCTATTTCCGATAAGCATCCAAAGCAGTAGTTTCAATAGTCATTAGAACATTTTTCAAAGATACTCCACTTGCATAATCCAAAATTCCACTCCAGAAAGAACCACAACCTACTGCAGAAGGCATTAAGTCAGAACCATCGAAACGGAAGGTCGAAGCTTCGCTTAAGATTTTGGCAGCCTTACGGGTTAAATCATCTGGATAAGCAGCGGGGTTTACCCTTTTATTGGCAGAAAGTTTCCCAAGTTCATGAACCCATATTTCCTGAGCCTCCGGAGAAACAATATATTCCATAAAGGCCCTTGCTTCAGGAGTATCATTGAACATAGCAAACATATCTGCTGCTCCTAAAGCAGGTGTCCCATATTGGGGATCAATTGGCGGGAATGGGAAGAAATCAAAATCTTCTCCTGGGACCAAATTGGGGAAATGGTCAAGTATAAAGCTTTTGATAAAGGTTGCCTGTCTGTGCATATAAGCATTTGGCGGAGTAGTAAATAAAGCATCGGGTGAATCACCAAAACTTATAGTCAGCTCTGCGTTTGTTCCACCATAGACATACTTCTCGTTTAAGGCAATCTGGCCAAATAACTCAAAAGCCCTTTGTACCCGATCATCAAGCCAGGAAATTCCATGGGCAACCCATAAATCATAAACCTCTGGTTCTACGGTACGGAGCATAATATCTTCAATCCAGTCTGTCCCAGCCCATCCACTGGCAGCACCACTTTCAAATCCAATAGCCCAGGGGGTCTTACCATCAGCAACCATCTTATCGGAAAGAGCGATCATCTCATCCCAGGTAGTTGGTACGGTGTAACCAGCAGCTGCAAAAGCTTTAGGATTATACCAGACTAAACTTTTAAGGTCAGCAGAAATGAATACACCACAGAACTTTCCTTTATAAGTTCCCAGGTCTAACCAGGTTGGCGAGTAATCGCTTCTTAATACATCCATATCCATAAAGGTGCTTAAGTCCACTAACTTATTATCTTTGGCAAATTCTATCATCTGCCCCGGATTCGGTATAGCTGATACATCAGGTGGATTACCAGCTTCTACTTGAGTAGTTAAAATAGTGGGAAGATCTCGAGTCCCAGTAAATTCAACTTTTATCCCGGTTTTGGCTTCAAATGGGGCTATCATTTTATTAAAAGCTTCTGCCTCCCCACCTGTCCAAACACCAAGAACAGTTACGGTATTAGAGGCTGCAAATATATTTGCAGCGAATATACCAATTAACAACATTACCAATAACGAAAAACTTATTTTCTTTAACATTTTCTTTCCTCCTTTATTTTTTAAAAAATATCATTCCTAATTTTTTGTTTCTAACTTCAACACCTCCTCTTCCTTTGGTTAGTTAGTTACTTATTTAGCTAGTTAAATCAGTCATTAGTGAATTAGTATTTATTTTTAGATACAATTTTTTAGTTAACAGTGGTCGGTTTTCAGTTTTCAGATTACAAATTGTCAGTTGTTAATTTATCATGTTTTCTGTCATTGCGAGCTCTGATTTATTAGAGCGCGGCAATCCCTGTTTGAGATTGCTTCAGTCGTTTCACTCCCTCGCAATGACAAAAATTGGTATTTTTTTACGGGTTCGATGAATCGAACCCCTACAACACATTACTTATTTCGGGCAGACACAAGGTCTGCCCGTACTTGTACCTTACGACCTCATCTTTCTTCTTCTTCCTTCGCTATCCGCTATACGCTGTACGCTCCACGCTAGTTCAGCTATACGCTAATAGATTACCAATGAAAAGCAGATTTAATAGCCACTTTTCCTTTAGATTTAAAAATAGGGGTTTTAAAAACCTCACTTAACACTAACTCAGCAGCTCCAATGATCCACCCCTCCTCTCCGGGTTGAAGAGGAACGATCTTAATTTCCTTCTTAAAAGGAAAATTATCCCTAATTACTTTTAGCATAGTTGGAAAAATTAATTCTCTGGCTTTGACTCCCTCTCCACCCACTACAATTAATTCAGGGTCAAAAAGAGAAATAAGGTTAACTATTCCCATGGCTAAATTTTTTCCTACTTCTTGAAAAATATTCTTTGAGATAATATCCCCTTTCTGGGCAGCTTTAAGAACTGTATCAACCGTGATAGAATTTAAATCCTCTTTCTTTTTCAAAAAATCTTTTATTATAGTATCCTGCTGGTTAGATAAAGCTTCTTTAATTTTATTGATAATAAATTGATCTGATGAAAAAGTTTCCAAACAACCTCTTTTTCCGCAATAACATAAGGGACCATCTTTATCTATAATTATATGGCCAAAATCTCCAGCTCCACCGTGGCTTCCATGGTATATATCCCCTTTAATAACTATTCCGGCTCCAACACCTTTGCCGATAGTAATGCAAATAAAATTGTTTATTTTTTTACCTACTCCAAAACGTTTTTCTGCTAAAGTTAGTACATTTACATCTTTGTCTACAAATATAGGAAAATTAAATTCTTTTTCGAGAAATTCTTTAAACCTTATTTTTTCCCATCCTAATATCTTAGAAAATACTAAAACGCCTTCTTTCTGATTCACTAACCCAGAAACGCCGATCCCGCAACCAATTATTTTTTCCATTTTAATATGATTTTTATTAATTAAATCTTGCATTGCTTTAATTAAAATCTCAAGCACCATCTTTTCTTTGCTTTTAATTAGGCTCGGGATAAAATACTGGTCTAAAATCTTTGACTTCATATTAACTAATCCGATAATAATTCCATCCAAACCAATTTTTATTCCCAGAACAAATCTATCGTTGCAATTAAATTCAAGTAGAATTGCCCTTCTCCCTCCGCTGGATTCTTCTTCTCCTGTTTCATAGATGAGCTCTTTCTTAATTAAATCTGCAACAATATTAGAAACGGTGGATAACCCCAAATCAGTAATCTCAGAGATTCTAGTCCGAGAAACGGGCCCGTAATTTAGAATTGTATTAATTACAACAGCCCTATTTAATTCCTTAATTAATTGTTTATTACCTCGACGAATATTATCCATAATATTTAAATATTTTTACCATTTATCCTGACATATTATTTTTTTTAAATATTTTATTAGATACTTTCTTCACTGAAGCAAGTATCTTTTTTTATTATACTACACCTCGTATAAAAAATCCTTCTTTTTTTGAAAAATTTTTTCAATTTTTTTAAAATCGAAAAAATGAGGAGTAAATTAGGAGCTATTAATCTAATTTGTGGTTAAAAAATTGCTCATTTTGATTTAGGTATTTATTTTAAAAACTATTAAATAAGCTTAAATAATCTTTTAGCAAACGGGTAATTAAAAAATTCTTTCTAACATATTCCTTTCCTGAAGTACCCATCTTATTTGCAATTTCTGTATTTTTTAAAAGATGAATAACTCTTTCAGCGCATTCAGAAATGTCACCAACTAAAAATCCTGTACGACGGTTATCTACCTGTAGAGGAATTCCGCCTACATTCGCCGCCACCACAGGTTTCCCCTTCCACAATGCTTCGGTAATCACCAATCCAAACCCTTCTCTTAAGGATTTCTGAATAATTACATCAGAAGCTCTCTGAAAGGCATTAACCTCTAAATTCCCTACCCCATTTAAATTAGACAGAAGATGTATATCGTAATCTTCACCGGCATGTCGGGCAGTTTTTTCGTAATATTCCCAGCCCTCCGGATCATCATTAGCCATTGAAGCAATAAGGACCAATTGTACATCTTTTACTTCTCTCTTTACTATCCGGTACATATCGATAACCCCTAAAGGATCTTTCCAGGGATCGAATCTGGAAACCTGAGTTATAATTGGCCTATTTGGATCTACTTTATATCTTGTTACAATATTTTCAATCTCTTCCTGGTCCAAATCCATATTCTTAGGACTTAAGGGGTCGATGGCTGGAGGGATTATGGCAATATTTTTTAATTTAAGGTCATCTTTCACATACTCTTTTAAAGTAAATATAGCAGCATCATGTTTTTCTATAAATGATCTGATAAATCGCCATATTTTTTCCTGAGCACTTGTAGGGTCAATATGAAACCGCCAAATCCATTTTCCTTTCTTCTCTTGCCGATAATTCAATATTGCCACTGGCTGAGGATCGTGAATTATCACAAAATCGTATTCACCTTCAAACAATTTCTCATTTAGTTGATTATTTTTTAAAAATATTTCTTTCATCTCTTTAGTAAATGAGACATCCATCCCCTGCAAGCCATTATGTATACTCTTGGTTACATTAAAAAAATTATCTGAACCTTTTATTACCTGCCATTCAGCCTCTATCCCTACATCTTTCATTAAAGGAACTAAGGTAAATAGAATCTCTGCTACTCCCCCTCCAAACGAGGTAGCATTTATATGAACTACTTTTTTCCCTTTTAGAGGTAAAGCCAGTTTCTTAATACTTTCAATTTCTTCCTTTCCTATAATATCGATATAATCGTTAAGTGATTTCCCCTCGGTTTCGACAATTTCTAACATATTTTTCCTCCTTTATCTTGAAATTTATTATGTTTCATATCACTTGATATATTGCGTGTCTGTCATTCAGTATTGGTTAGTTAGTTACTTGGTTACCTGGTTAATTGGTTTAATATTAGTTCATTCTATATTCATTCTCTCAACTCACTAACCGGGTAACCGATTAACTATTTAACTCTTTTCTTGTTACTCATTACACATTACTCATCACTGTATTTCTAAAGGCTATCCGCTAAACGCTATACGCTATCTAATTAAGAAAGCAATCGGACATTTAGAACAATTAGGATTCTTGCTGGTACATATAGTCTTACCGAGCATCACAATCTGAGCGTGAAATTCATTAAATAATTTTACATCCCTGTCTAAATTTTTAATGAAAAATTCCTGTATTTGGTGATAGGAAGCATCTTCCGAAATTAATTTATGACGGGAAAATATTCTTTTTGTATAAGCATCAACCACAAAAAATGGTTTTTTCCCGGCATACAATAATATGCTATCTGCTGTTTCAGGACCAATTCCATTTACGTTTAATAATTTTTTTCTTAATTCCCCATTATCACCCGAAAACATTTTTTCAGTGGAACCTTCAAAATCATTTACAAATAAATTTATAAAATTTTTTAATCTTTGTGCTTTAATATTATAATAACCCGAAGGTTTTATCAATTGGGCTAATTTTTTCGGGTTTATACAATAAAGTTTCTGAGCTTCTAACAAATTTTCTTTTTTTAAATTATTGATAGCCTTTTCCACATTACTCCAGGAAGTATTTTGAGTAAGAATCGCACCTACCATTATTTCAAAAGGGGTATCCCCAGGCCACCAGTTCAATGGTCCAAAATAATTATATAAACTTTGGTAAATCTTTAATAAAATATCTTGTGTTTGTGTTTTCATTATTCTTATAAGTTCGCTGAATAGTTAGCTAGTTACTTAGTTAGCTGGTTAATTAGTTTAATATTAATCCATCTTATATTCATCTCTCAACTAACTAACCAGGTAACCAGCTAACTATTTAACTAAATAACTATATACTGTTCTTAAAATTCTCCCTTATGGGCATTTTCTAAAAATTTACAAATTAATTTGATAGAATTTTCAATGTCCTCTTTATGGCACATCTCTACCACTGAATGAATATACCTGGTAGGGATGGATAGGGTGCAGGCAGGTACTCCGGATTTGCTCCTTTGTATAGCTCCGGCATCAGTTCCTCCTCCCAGTAATATATCAGTCTGATATTTAATTTTGTTTTCTTCTGCTATTTTTCTTAAAAAATCAACTATCTTTTTATTAGAAATAGTATGAGAATCCATTAAAGATATGGCTGTCCCTCCTCCTAAAGTAGTAGCTACTTCCTCTTCTTTGGTTCCCGGAATATCTGAGGCAATAGTAACATCAAGAGCAATGCCTACATCAGGCTCAACGGAAAACGAAGAAACAGTTGCCCCCCTAAGCCCTACCTCTTCCTGAACAGTTGCCACAGCATATATATCAACATAACAATCTTTAATTCTTTTTAATGCCTCAATCATAACATATACTCCAGCTCTATCATCAAGTGCCTTTGCAGTTATTATTTTATTATTCAATTCCTTAAAATTTCTATCCAAAGTAACAAAATCTCCCGGTTTAACTATCTTAGAAACTTCGTCTTTTTTCATCCCTACATCTATAAAAAGATCTTTAATTTTGGGTAACTTTTTTCTCTCTTCCTCGCTTAAAATATGAATGGGCTTAGTGCCTATTACTCCCCCGATATCTTTCATTCCATGAACCACTACTCTTTGGGCTATGAGAGTTTTAGGGTCAAAACCCCCAACCGGAGCAAATCTTATAAAACCTTCTTTGTCAATAAAACTGACCATAAAGCCAATCTCATCCATATGTGCCGCAATCATCACTTTTTTAGGAGCAGGCTTACCTGATAATTTTTTAGCTTTCTTTATACCAATAACATTTCCTAATTTATCTATTTTTACTTCATCTGTTACTTTTTCCAATTCTTCTTTAATAACTTTCTGTATCCTCTCCTCACAACCAGAAATTCCCGGTGTCTCACATAATTTTTTCAATAATTTCAATTTTTTTCTCCTTTTTTTTGTTTATTAAATTAGAAATTGACTGCACAGATTTTAATTAGATTACACTGATTAATATATAGAAATTTCTTTTCTTTATTTTATAACATACACTTTATATTAATCTGACCTATAAGATATGTATTTTTAATTATTTTGTATCGAGTGTCTCTTTGAATATTTTCTTTCGTTTTTTATTTTGGAAAATGTAAACCAGAATAAGAAAAGTAATTATACCCAAGTTATTGGCTAGAATATCTCCAAAAGAAAATTCCCTTTCCGGGATAAAATATTGGTAAATTTCATTAAATATCCCGTAAGAAACAGATAAAATCAGGGACAGGAAATATTGTATGAATTTTAATAACAGTATCTTATCACATAAAGTTAACAGGCAAAGGAAAGTATGAATACCGTAAATAACAAAGTGCATCACTTTGTCCTGGCCATAAAAATATTGTTCTACCCCAACTTCCGGTTGGGAGGAAAAAATAAAAATCACAATGGAATAAATAATCAACAGTGTCCAAAAAAATATTTTTCTTCCCACACCATCACCTATTTCTAAAAGTTTTATTATTTAGCAAACAAAACCTTCTCGGCAGCTCCTATTCCTGCTCCCACTCTGAAATCATAATTAATATCAGATAAAGTTTTTTCAATAATGCTCAGGGTTGCTACTACTTCGTTTTCGGATATATTGCCCATATGTCCTAAGCGAAAAATCTTACCTGCTAATACCCCTTTGCCCGCAGATACTAAAACGCCGTTTTCATACAATTTTTCCCTGAAGGATAAATCCTCAATTCCAGCAGGATATAATATGGTTGATACAGTATTTGCTCGAATTTCTTCGGCAGCCAGCAAGTTAAATCCTAATTCCTTTAAGCCGCTTTGAAAAGCTGACGCAAATCTTTTATATTTTTTAAATCTCTCTTCTAAACCTTCTGCTAACATTATTTTAAGGCCCTGATTAAGAGCATAGACCATATTTATGGCATGAGTAGAAAAATATTCTCCTGCGGGATTACGCATAACAGGCATCCATCTATTGACATCCATATAAAAAGCAGAAATTTTTCCTAAACTGTTTCTTCTCTCTAAAGCCTTTTCGTTAAATACTAAATTAGATAATCCTGGAGGAACACCGAATGCTTTCTGGTTACCAGTAAAAAGAATGTCAATCCCCCAATCATCCATACGCTCCTCAATTCCTCCGGTAGCACATACTCCATCTACAATAAATATAGTTTCGGGAAATTGTTTTAAAATTTCTCCCACTTCTTTTAAGGGAGCGGAAACTCCTGTTGAAGTATCTACATGAGATAAAGTTATTGCATCAAACTTCTTTTCTTTTAATTTCTGAGCTATTTCTTCTACTTCTACTATCTTACCCCACTCAGAAGCCAACACCTCAACCTCTATGCCATAACATTGAGCAATCTCTACAAATCTATCTCCAAAAAAACCATGAGAAATTACTAATAAACGGTCACCTTTTTTTAGAGAGTTAACTATAGCGACCTCCATACCCAAAGTCCCAGTTCCAGGTATTATAAACGGCTGTCCTTTTTCTGTCATAACTACAGTTTTTAAATCTTCAAGAGTTTCTTTTAAAATCTTTACAAATTCAGGGTCTAAATGCGAAACAGTATCTTTACTTAACGCGTTTAAGATAGATTGATCAACAGGAGTAGGTCCGGGAATCATCATTAATTTCTTCATAACTAATCTTTCCTTTCTTTATTAAATTATTTTTAGAGATTAAAAATAAGATTTATCTCATATATGTGTATGGTAATTTTTATTCCTTATTTTGTCAAATGGATATTATTCCATCTCTAAATATGGGAACGATATGAAAAAAATCCAATTGAGAACAGAATTTTAAATCTTCAGCCAAGCCGATACTCTCCAAATATCGACCATGTTGAGATTTTCGCAATATCTCCAAAATATTATTGCCAAACTTTTCATAGAGTAGTTGGGCTGTTAAATTAGCATCTGATTCCTGATGGCCACTAAAAAAAACATCTCTTAAAGAATTAATTATCTTACCAGCACAAGCAGTATCTTCTAAAGAAAATTTACCCTCCTTCCCTGCACAGATTATTAAAATATCCTCCTTGTAATTAGTGCAATAATTACAGACCGCTCGTAAATTTAAAAAACTTCCAATAATTATCCTGTGAGCACTTTTAACCATTTCTAATGTTTTTACTCCATTACTAGTTGAAAAAATAATTTTTTTATCTTTCACTACTCCTCTCTTATATTCTCTTGGTGAATTACCTAAATCAAAACCCTCTATCTTTATTCCTTCTCTTTCTCCTCCTAATAATACCCTTTCTTTTCCAAATTGCTGCGCCTTTTTCTTAGCCTGATCCGGAGAAAAAATGGGAATAAAACCACTACATCCGTTAGCTAAAGCAGTTACTATGGTGCTTGAAGCCCTTAAAACATCAATTATTACTACTAATTTATCTGCTAATTCTATATTATTTATCTCTTCCGGAATAAATAAAGTTTCTAAATTATTCATTTTTTCTTTAATCTTCTCTCTAATTAAGCTCCGAATTTCTGTAATTTTAAGGCATTAGCCAACATTAAAGGAAGGACATCTACTGCCGAAAATCTTCCCAGCCCTCCCTTAACACATTCTTTTTCATTAAATTGTTCCGCTTCATCTGCCCTGATATATTTAGAAAATAACATAAAGGGATTAGGATGCCAACTATGTCCCCTTAGTACAGCCGGAGTAGAATGGTCACCGGTAACTACCAATACATCCGGCTTTAAGCTTAACAATTCAGGGATATATTTATCTACTTCTTCAATCACTTTAACTTTTTTGTCAAAATTTCCATCTTCTCCATAGCTATCTGTCTTTTTTATATGAATATAAAAGAAGTCATATTTCTGATAATTTTCCTTTAATGTCTTAAATTCTTTCTCTATTGTTTCCCCTGCTTCCAATATTTCCATTCCCACTAACTTTGCCAACCCCTTATACATAGGATAAGTAGCTATGGCAGCGGGAGACAATTTAAATAATTCACCCATGGTAGGCAAACCGGGATGTTTAGCAAATCCCCTCAGTAAAACAGCATTTGCCGGAGAATGTTCCTTTAATACTTCGATAGCTTTGTCTATAAATTCATTTATTATTTCTGCGGCCTGGCCTGCTTCCGGCCTTAAAGGTTCGGTATATTTTAACTTTTCCCCCACTACTTGAGGATCAGCATCAGAAAGACCTTCTTTCAAACCTTTTCCTCTAAACACTACTACAAATCGATGTTCCTTGCCCGGTCTAATTATTATTTCAGCTCCCCTTATTTGGCTAATTTTATCCTGCATTATCCGACAAATTTTCTCATTTAATTCGGTAGGAATCCTTCCTGCCCGCCGATCGGTAATAACTCCTGATTCATCCATAGTGGCAAAATTTCCTCGACAGGCTAAATCACGAGAAGTAAGTTCCATCCCTATACCCAAGGCTTCTAAAACCCCTCTTCCAATCTGATACTTAATCGGGTCATAACCAAACAGAGAAAGATGAGCAGGGCCGCTCCCCGGTGTAATGCCACAAGATATTGGATCGGTTAGCCCACAGGCAGATTCAGAAGCTAATTTATCCAGATTAGGAATAAAAGCTTTTTCTAATACTGTTTTCTTCTTCTCTGAAGGTAAATCACCAATCCCATCAGCAACCAAAAGAACAATCTTTGATTCGGTCTTAATAGCTAATGATTTCATAATTTCTTCATTTACCATATTTTTTTCTCCTTGTCTAACTTTTTATTGATTTTACTTATTTTTTAATCTTTCTTTCAGTGAAGTGTTTCTATGAAACGTTTTATTATTTTTAATGGCAATCCATAAGGCCTTTTTAGTCCCAACCAATATCACCATTTCTTTTGCCCGAGTAATTCCAGTATATAATAAATTTCTTTGAAGGAGCAAATAATGTTGAGTCATAACCGGGATAATAACTATTCGATATTCACTGCCCTGACTTTTATGAACAGTAACAGCATAGGCTAATACCAGCTCATTTAATTCAGAAAAATCATATCGAACTTTTTTGCCGTAAAAAACTACCTCCAAAATATGCTCCTCGGCATCTACATTCTTAATCCTCCCTATATCTCCATTAAAGACTTCTTTATCGTAATTATTTTTAATTTGCATTACCTTATCATTCACCTTAAAAGAGCGATTTCCATATTTAATCTGTTTCCCTTTGGGATTTAATGCCTCTCTCAGCCTGTAATTTAAATTATCCGCTCCTACTTCTCCTTTATACATAGGAGAAAGGACCTGGATATCACCTACCGGGTCTATTCTATATTTTGAGGGAAGGCGGACGGTGCATAGGTTAATTATTTTTTGAGCGGCAGCCTGGGGAACTTCTTCTTCTATAAAATAAAAATCTCTTTCTCTCTCTCCTTTAATGACAGGGTACTTCCCCTCATTAACTCGATGAGCATTTACAATGATTAAGCTCCTTTGGCCCTGTCTAAATATCCTGGTTAATCTCACCACCGGAATAGTTTCAGAATTGATAATATCTTTTAAGATATTCCCCGGACCCACAGAAGGCAGCTGATCCACATCGCCAATTAAAATTAAAATGGTACCGGGAGAAACCGCTTTTAAAAGGCTGTTCATTAACAGGATATCTATCATAGAAACCTCGTCCAAAATTATTACATCAGTTTTAATGGGGTTTTCAGAATTTTTAATAAAAGTTCCTCTCTTGGGACTGTACTCTAATAACCTATGAATAGTTTTAGCTTTTCTGCCGGTAGTCTCACTTATTTTTTTCGCCGCTCTGCCTGTAGGTGCTGCTAAGACTATTTTTAACTTTAGTTCCTCGAAAAGCTCAATTAAACCCAAAGTAGTAGTAGTTTTACCCGTTCCAGGACCACCGGTTAACACTAATACCTGATTTAGAAGAACTTTATTAATGGCATCTTTTTGTTTTTCAGCAAAAGAAAGATGGTATTTTTTTTCCAAATATTTTATCTTCTTTTGCACATTTATATTGATCAGCTGTTGAGGAAACTTTAGTAATTCAATTAATTTTTTACTCACCCCTAATTCAGCAAAATAATAAAGAGGTAACCATACTCTATCTTCTTCTACTATAATCTCGCGGTTATTTTTTAAAATACTTAAAGCTTTCTCAACTAATGATTCTTCAACCTCTAATAATTCACTTCCCCTCTTAATTATCTCATCGTTGAAAGCATAACAATGACCTTGATTGGCCAATTCGCTTAAAATATATTTAATTCCTGCTTTTACTCGCGCTGGAGAAGTAGGTTCAATGCCTAAATTTTGCGCAATCTTATCCGCAATTTTAAACCCGATACCAAAAACATCATCTACCAATCTGTAGGGATTTTCCTTTAATTTTTCAATAGCTTTATTCCCATATGTTTTATAAATCTTAACTGCATATCCGGTAGTAATCTGATAGGATTGTAAAAATATCATCACTCTTTTAATTTCTTTATGTTCTTCCCAGGATTTACTGATCATCTCCACTCTTTTTTTAGCAATACCCTCCACTTCAGTTAGTCTCTGGAGGTCGTTCTCCAGAACTTCCAAAGTTTTATCACCAAACTGTTTTACTATCCTATCTGCAGTTGCAGGACCAACTCCTTTAATTAATCCGGAACTTAAATATCTTTTTAAACCAAGCAGAGAAGTAGGTAAGATTAATTGATAATCATTAAAACTAAATTGCCAACCATACTTGGGATTATTAACCCATTCCCCTTTTAATTCGCAAGTCTCACCGACATTTACAGAAGCCATATTCCCCACAATGGTAGCTAATTTTTCTTCATTTTTATCCACACTTATCTTCGCTATTACATAACCATTCTCTTCGTTTCGATATACAATTTTCTCTATAGTTCCTTGTATGGTTTCCATTAATTCTCCTTAAATTGGTTAGTTAGTTATCTGGTTAATTGGTTAGTTAGTTATCTGGTTAATTGGTTAGTTAGTTATCTGGTTAATTGGTTAGTTAGTTTAATACAAAATTTTTAACTAATTAATCAACTAACTCTTTCTCAATACTCAATACTATCTTATCTTCTGTATTCTTTCTTTTCTCTCCCAAACTAATTAACCAGGTAACCAATTAACTCTTTCTATACAATTTTTACATAATATTTTCTAGTACGTGGGCCATCAAATTCACAAAAACATATCCCCTGCCAGGTTCCCAGAAGGAGATTATTATGTTTCACAGGTATATTTACCGAAAACCCGATGATACTCGCCTTGATATGGGCAGCAGAGTTTCCTTCTAAATGGCTGTAATTATCATCAAAAGGGATCACTTTATTTAACTCCATAACTATATCCTGCTTAACACTGGGATCAGCATTTTCATTAATGGTAACGCCGGCAGTAGTATGAGGGACAAAAACACAACATAGTCCTTCCGCAATTCCGCTTTCTCCTACAACCTTTTGAACTTGAGCGGTTATATTTAATATTTGTGTTTGAGTATTAGTTTTGATAGTAATTTCTTTGAACATAACAACCTCTCTTTTGGTTATCTGGTTAATTGGTTAGTTGGTTTAATACAGAATTCTTAACTAATTATAAACATCTTTGCCAATAATCTTCTGACTCCTGAATTCTGAATTTTATCTTTTTTTCTTTCTTAAACTAATTAACCAGGTAACCAATTAACCATCTAACTCTGTCTCGATATTTTTACTAATAATTTCTTTACTTTTCTCAAGATCTCTTTCAGAAACTAAAATACTTACTTCTGCTAATCCATCTATGGTAAAAGGATAAACCGAACGGGTAATATCAGATTGCAGGATACATTCAATATTATAGCTTGCCAATAAACTCTTAATAGCAAGGGCTTCATCTTCACGTGGAACTCGACAGAGTTCAGCGATTTTTATGTCTTTGTCTTTTTTTTCTGTATTTTCAGACAAAATATTTCCTCCAATTAATTAATTCACCGATTCCCCTATTAGCCAATTGACCAATTAAATTGGTTTGCCAGTTACTAGGTTAACCGGTTTTACGGTTAGCCAATTAAATTAGCCATTAGAAATAGTTCATAATTCTTCGTAGGACAGGCGTCTCGCCTGTCTATTCGATAATTAGTCATTAGTAAAGGAAATCGGTTATAAAACTGTTATCTCCTCTGTCATTGCGAGCTTCGATTTATCGAAGCGTGGCAATCTCGTGTTGAGATTGCTTCGTCGCTCCGCTTCTCGCAATGACAAAAATTGGTATTTTCTTGCGGGTTCGATGAATCGAACCCCTACCTCTGATTCTTAATTTTCTTCACGCAATACTAACGACTATTCACTATTCACTAACGACTAATAATTTGTCGCATGCAACTTTTTTAACTTCTTCATACACCTCTTTAAGGGGAACGTGGTGCTGCTTGGCTATCTTCTTACAATCTTCATATTCAGGGGAAATATTTTTAATTTCCCCTTTAAAAATACCAACCTTAACCCTAATTTTACCATACTTTGTTTCAGCAATAAAATTCTGCTGACCCAGTCTTAATCTTTTTATTTCTCTTATCCTTACCCCTAAGGTAGTGGATTCGGAAAATAATACTTCCAGCATTTCCTTAAGATTTTGTCCGTAAACAATAATGCTAAGCATATGGGCAGGACGGTTCTTTTTCATTTGAATGGGAGTCAAAAATACATCTAAAGCTCCCTGGGAAAATAATTTGTCTATAATATAATCATAAAATTCCGGATTCATATCATCAATATTAGTCTCTATCAATACGGCTTCATCACTAACATAACCATCTTTTAAGTTCTCATCTTTTAATATTTTCTCACCTATGTTTACCCTTAAAAGATTAGGAATGGTAAATTCTTTCTCTCCTGCTCCATATCCCATCCTTTCTATTTTCATCAAGGGTCTCTTTCCAAAACTTTTAGCCAAAGTGCTGATAATTGCTGCCCCAGTCGGGGTAATCATCTCACTCTCGATCCCCCCACTATAAGTTGGAATATTCTTTAATAATTCTAAAGTAGCCGGGGCAGGAACCGGTATAACACCATGAGCACATTTAACAAAACCCTTTCCCACAGGCAGGGCGGAAGAATGTATTTCTTCTATACCTAAAGTTTTTATTCCGATAACTGCAGAAGTTATATCAATAATACTATCCAATCCTCCAATTTCATGAAAATGAATTTTATCCATATCTTTCTGGTGAATTTTAGATTCAGCTTGAGCTATATTAAAAAATATCTTTTTGGTTTCCTTTTTAATCTCTTCATCTAATTTGCTCTTCTCAAGGATGGTTAAAATATCTTTAAACCTTCTCTCCACTCCCTCTTCTTTTATCTTTACCTTAAACTGAGTAGCAGAAATTCCCTTTTTTACTACTTTGTTTACCTCTAATTGATAACCGGAAAGACCTAATTTTTTTAATTCCTTTTCTAATGTCTCTATTTTTAATCCCGCATCAAGCAGAGCACCGACTGTCATATCCCCGCTGATACCGGAAAAACAATCAAAATAAGCAATCTTCATTCCTTCACCTCATTTAACTGATTAATTAAACTTGCCATATAGCCGGCTCCAAATCCGTTATCTATATTTACTACCGCTAAACCGGGGGCACAACTGTTAAGCATAGTCAGTAATGCAGATAATCCTTTTAAGCTTGCCCCGTAACCTACGCTGGTGGGAACTGCAATTATAGGTTTATCTACCAATCCTCCTACCACGCTGGGGAGAGCCCCCTCCATTCCCGCTACCACGATTAAAACATTGGCGGCTAATAATTTTTTTGAATTGGTTAAAAGTCGATGAAGGCCTGCTACTCCAACATCATAAAGGCGTTCCACTCTATTACCCATCAACTCAGCAATAACTGCGGCTTCTTCGGCTACGGGAATATCTGCAGTGCCGCCACTGACTACTAAAATAAATTTAGAACTAACTTTCTTCTTTTCTCCTACTGCTACAATCCTGGCCTCTTTAAAGTAAGTTACTTCCGGAATAATTTTTTTAATCTCCTGATATACTTCGGGAGTAGCCCGGGTAGCAACAATTTTACCTCTGGTTTCCTTTATTCGTTTTGCAATTTTACTTATCTGTTCTAAAGTTTTACTCTGACAAAAAATAACTTCCGGAAAACCTTTCCTCAATTGCCTCTGGCTATCTATTTTAGCAAAACCCAGGTCATCATAAGGGAAATGCTTTAACTTCTCTAACACTTCTTCTATTTCTATTTGACCGGATTTAAATTGCTGTAATATTTTCTCAATCTCTTTTTTATTCATTAATCAGTCCTCGGCTTTCTCATTTAATTCTTCATTCATACTCCCGGTTCGGTATCCTTGCAAATCAAGGGTAATATAAATAAATCCTATTTTTTTTAATTTAGCGATTATCTTTTTTCTTAAATCTTCCTCCATTAAAAATAGAAGGTCTTTTTCCCCTACTTCAATTTTTGCCAGCTTATTATGACATCTTACTCTTACCTGTTCAATTCCCAGATCATGAAAAAAATCTTCGGCCTTTTCTATCCTTTTTAACTTTTCTAAAGTTATCTCATCTCCATAAGGAATCCTGGTAGCCAGGCAGGAATTAGAAGGCTTGTCCCAGGTGGGCAAATCTATTTCTTTAGAAAGAAGACGGATGTCATCTTTGGTAAGAAGAGCCTCTTGTAGGGGGTTCCTTATCCTTAATTCTCTAACCGCTTTCATCCCCGGACGATAATCACTAAGGTCATCATAGTTAGAACCATCTGCTACAAAATTCAAATTAAGTTCTTTGGCCATTTCACTTATTCGGCTGAATATTTCTTTTTTACAAATATAACATCGCTCTTTAGGATTATTGATAAATTCCTTATTTGATAAAATATCAATATCAATAAACAGATGCTTCACTTTAAATTTTTGCACCATTTTCTTAGCATCAGTTATCTCGCTAAGATGATGAATTTCTGACTTTACAGTTACCGCAATAACTTTGTTCCCTAATTCCTCTCGGGCAACTTTTAATAAAAAAGTGCTGTCAACTCCTCCCGAATAAGCAATCAAAACACTTCCCATTTCAGATAATATTTTTCGTAAATTGTTTAATTTTTCTTTTTTAATATTCAATTCCTCTTCTCGCTTCTATCCCTTTTTGATAAGGATGCTTAATCTCTTTCATTTCGGTAACTAAATCAGCAATTTCTATTATCTCTTCAGGGGCTCTTCTTCCGGTAATAACTACTTCTACATTATCGGGTTTCCGTTTTAACTTTTCGACAACTTCTTTTAAATCTAATAACTCATAATAAAGCGCCATATTAAGTTCATCAAATATTACTATATCATAATCGCCGCTTTGCATTCCCTCTATACCAAAAGAGAATGCATTTTTTGCTTCCTCATAATCTATCTTTTTTGCTTTCCCTTTATAGACAAATTCTTTGGTGCCAAAGGTTTCTAAAGTAATATTGGGAATTAATTTAACCGAATGAAGTTCTCCATAGTCCCATTTTTTCATAAACTGAACTATCAGCACTTTCATATTTCTGCCTACTGCTCTAAGTGCTAACCCTAAGGCGGCGGTAGTCTTACCCTTTCCACCACCGGTATATACTTGAATCAAACCTTTTATCATCTAACCAACTGACCTCCCACCCTTATAAGTCCAAAACATTTAAAATTATTATACCAAAATAATTAATAAAAAACACACTAACTTTACTTATAGAAACGATAATTGCAAAATATATTGTAATTTTTCGGTTAATGTATTATAATTTTGTTAATTGAAAATTAAATATTCAAACATAAGCAGGTTAAGGGAAGAGTGGTGAAAATCCACCGCAGTCCCGCTACTGTAATGGGTGACGAAAGCTGTAATAGTCCACTGTCCAGCAATCAGAGTAAATCTCGGATGGGAAGGCACAGCAAGTAGATTGACCCCTGAGCCAGGAGACCTGTCTGCTTAGACGAACCAATCACTTCTTCGTGGAAAAGGGGGTGTTATTTTTATTTATAAAATATTGAAAAATTATAAAGTACAAAAAAGTTTCTAATTATTCTAACTAATTAACTAATATAATTAAAAAGGAGATTATCCATGAGAATTTTTAAAAAATCAATTTTAGTTTTTGCTTTTTTATTTCTTATATTAAGTTCTTTACTCTCATTTAGTTTCGCAGAAGCGAGCAGTTACCCTTTAACTATAATCGATGATACCGGGTCAGCAGTTACAATTCCCGAAGAACCACAACGAATTATTTCTACTGCGCCCAGTAACTCTGAAATTTTATTTGCCATCGGTCTTAGTGATAAAGTAGTCGGAGTAACAGATTACACTAATTACCCCGAAGAAGCAACAAAAGTAGAAAAGATAGGGAAAATGTCACCTCTTAACTTAGAAAAAATTACTTCATTAAAACCAGATATTATTTTAGCTTATGCCGGATTTCAACTGAAAGAAATTCCACGCCTACGAGAATTGGGTTTTAATGTATTGGTTATTGAGCCTTTAACTATCAAGGAAACTCTCAAAAGTATAAAAATGGTAGCTACTGCTTGTGGAATCCCTAAAAAAGGGAATACTTTAGTGGAAGATTTATCGCAAAGAGTTAATAAAATTAAATCTGAAGTTTCCAAAATTGCTATTTCTAACCGTCCCAAGGTATTTATAGGGGGAACCTACGAGACTATTTACACCCCGGGAGCAGGCACTTTATTCAATGAACTGATAACTTTGGCGGGAGGAAGAAATATCGCTGCCAGTCTCCCTGGTTGGGTAAAAATAAGTCCAGAATTTGTAGCAGAAGCAGAGCCAGAAATAATTATTATTCCCATAGGAGCAATGAATCCAGGAGAAGAATCAAAGGTTAAGGAAAATATATCTAATCGGCCGGGTTGGTCTAATATTCCAGCTGTTAAAACCAAAAAGATCTTCATAGTAAATGAAGATCTTTTTTATCGTGCCGGACCTCGATTAGTAGATGGACTCGAATTATTATATGAAATTTTCTATAAATAAATTACCTAAAGAAATAGCTGGCTATACCAACTGGCGAAAAAAATTAATCTTAATGGTTTTTGGGGGAAGTTTAGGTATCCTGGGAGTTAGTCTTATTTGTCTTAATTTTGGGGTGGTCCCTATCCACCCCAAAGAGATTTTTTCCCTTTTATGGAACAACTCAATAGATAAAACTAATAGCTTAATTATCTGGCAATTAAGAATCCCTCGAATTACTATGGCTATCCTTACCGGAGCAGCTTTATCCACTGTAGGAGGCGCCTTTCAGGGAATTTTAAGAAACCCTTTAGCTGACCCTTATATCCTCGGTGTATCTGCGGGAGCTGCCTTAGGAGCCTGTATTGGTATTGCTTTACAATATACTACCGGATATTATTTAGCTTCTTATCTTCCTCTATTTGCCTTTACAGGTGCAATGTTTTCTCTTTATCTGGTATATATGTCCTCTAAAATTAGTTATACCTTAGAATCAACTGGACTACTCCTTGCTGGAGTAGCTATAAATTTTCTCTTTTCTGCTTTAATAACTGTACTTTTGGCTCTTTCTAAAAGGGAATTACATTCTATGATTTTCTGGCTTATGGGAGATTTATCCACTGCTAATTGGAATAAAATAACTATAGTCACTATTCCGGTAATTGTTGGTTGTCTATTTTTGTTTTCATCCTCTCTAGACTTAAATGCCTTATCTTTGGGGGAAGAAGAGGCTCTTCATTTAGGAGTTAATACTGGAAAATTAAGAATACGCATCTTTATCATTGGTTCAATAATTATAGCCAGTATAGTTTCCTTTACCGGTCTTATAGGATTTGTAGGGCTTGTAGTCCCTCATATTGCTCGTCTTTTAGTAGGTCCGGACCATCGAGTTATGCTTCCTACATCAGCACTTTTTGGAGCAATTTTCCTCATATTATGTGATACTTTTGCCCGAATTATTATTGCTCCCACAGAAATACCAATTGGAGCTGTAACTGCCATAGTAGGAGCCCCTTTATTTATTTATCTTTTAAGGAGGAGGAATAAATAAAATGTCTTTTCATAGCAATATTTTAACTATAAAAGGGATTAGTTTTTCTTATAATGGTCATCGGGAAATCTTATCAGATATAGACTTTTCTTTATCAAGGGGAGAACTGTTAGGGATTATTGGACCTAATGGTTCTGGAAAAACTACTCTTCTGAAAATTATTTCGGGGATATTAAAACCCAGTAAAGGGAATATAGTTTTGCTGGGCGAAAACTTAAATAAATTTTCTATAAAAAAAATATCTAAATTTGTATCAGTGGTCCCTCAAGATACCTGGATTGCCTTTAGCTTTAAAGCAAAAGAGGTAGTCTTTATGGGAAGAATACCTTATATTTCTCGAATAAAAGGTGAGACTGTTGAAGATTATCGAATATCTCGAGAAGCAATGGTAAAAACCCAATCTTTGCCTTTATCTGAAAAAAATATTCAAAAAATAAGTGGAGGAGAAAGACAAAGAGTTTTTATAGCCAAAGCTTTAACTCAAACTCCTCAACTCTTACTTTTAGATGAGTTCACTTCTCATTTAGATTTAAACTATAAATATGAGATGTTAAATCTCTTAAAGAAGGCTCTTAAAGAAGAGGGATTAACTATCATTTCTGTTTTTCATGACTTAAATTTGGCAAGTATTGCTTCTCATCGCCTTATCCTTTTAAATGAGGGGAAAATAGAGAAGATAGGAACTCCTCAAGAAGTACTTAATGAAGAAAATTTGCAAAAGGCATATGGAGTAAAGCCAATACTAATAAGCCACCCCAGCCTTAAAGTTCCCCAGGTAATAATGTAAATATCTAAGGTCTATAATTAAAAATAGTCACCGAATCATTGAGTTAGCACAACCCTGACCTAATTTACTAAATTAAAATGAATAATAAGTAAAATTATTCATTTGTCAACAATAAAGATTTAACCCCATTTTTATAAACACAAACATCACTGTCATAAATATAAACATCAGTTATTTTTTGGTATATCCTCAGTATATTTTTGGTTAGCACATCTGACAATTATCTGAGCCCGTTAATTCCCCCATAATCTCATCTAGTTTCTTCTGCAAAGTATAATTATGGCTCTTAAACTAAGTAAATTAATAAAAAAGAATTAATAAAAAATTAATTTTCATTTTATAGAATTTTAATTTCTATTTTATAAATATTTTAGATTTCACAATTATAATAAATACACAATCAAAAAAGATTGAATCTTAACAAAAATAATTTTTATCAGGAGGCAACTTATGAAGAAAAAATTGGTTATTCTTGTATTTCTATTATTTGGTATTATGGTGATAGGGAATATTCAGATTACTGCACAGGAAAGTATAAAGCTGGATCTTCCTCGAGCTGTAGAAATGGCATTAGCCAATAATCTTGAATTCCAGAAAGCCGGTTATCAGTTGGAAAATGCAGAAATCGATGCTAAAAAGAATGAAGCTGAAAACCTGTTAACCCAATCTAACTTATTAGAAAGACAAAATGAATTATTACTCATCCAGGAAAAAGAGCAATATCAACAGAAAAAAGAAGACCTTATCATCCAAGTCGTTGATGAATATCTTCAATTGAAATTAGCTCAAAAAGACTTGCAAGTTAAAGAAAAAGAGTTAGAGCTGGAAAAAAATATCCTGGAAGAGATAAAAGTTCAGGTCAAAGCCGGATATAAAGTTGAACTGGATGTCCTGGAACAGAGTAATGAATATTATGATGCATTATTTTCCTTTGAAAGCGCAAAATTAGATTATCAAAAATTGCTGGGAAATTTTCGAGTGACATTAGGATTAAATTCAAAAAGTCAATTGGAGTTGGCTGCAATATATACCCCCGATTTCAAAGAAATTGGATTAAATAAAGCCTTGCAAAAGGGAAGGCAAAACAGTGTGACATTGCAAATGAATGCTCTGGAAATAGATGTGGCCAGCCTGGAATTAGAGAAAAACAAGATTTTGGATACTCCGGAGATAGATTTAAATGAATTGAAAAACAATTTGGCAATAACAAAGCTGGACTATCAAATTGCCCGACAAAATCTGGATTATCAGATACAATCTCAATGGCAAAATTATGTGCAAAATAAAAACGACATTACATTAAGTCAAAATAGTTTAAATCAAATAAAAGAAAATAAAACAATCATCAGCAATCAAGTCAAAGCAGGGTTGGCAGGTGAAGACGAAGAGCTGTCGGCAATCGTAGGTGTTCTTGAAGCAGAATATCGGGTGGCTTCCTCAGTTCGTAATTATTACAATGCCCTACTCAATTTGCAATCCATCATGGGAAATTTGAATAAAGGAGATATATAATAATGAAATTTAATAAAAAAACATTTAGGTTCATTGCAGCTATTATTATAACAACTATTTTACTCCTTCCAAGCGTCTTACAGGCTAAAGAGATAAATTTGAAAGATGCTATTGATTGGGGAATACAGCATAATTACGATTTAGAGGAAATCAGATATAATATCGAAACATTAGAACGAGATTTGGAGATCCTTGATGCAGATAAGGCCTTTCAAGTTAATTTAGATGTTACCCCGATATGGGGTTTTGGGGGGGGAAAGAAAGTGATATTTCCAATGAAGATAGTAACCAATCTTCGACTACAAACGAAACCAGTCTGCTTAAACTTAAAGCTGAAAAAACTATTGCAGATGATTTAAATATTTCAGCTGAGATTTCCTGGAATGAAAACGATTTTGCAGATTTGTCTTTCGAGGGAATCGTAGAAGACATCAATGCAAGTATTCAACTCGAAAAACAAATTTACCCTGATACTTATACCCAGAATGAACAACAAATCTACCAAACTGAAAATAATTTAAAAAAGAAAGTCGAAGAATTAGCCTGGAAGGAAGAAGAAAAACAAATTGATTTTATTGAAGGTTATCTGAATCTTATCCGCACAACAGAAGAAGTCAATCTTGCCGAAAAAAGGGTTCAGTTGGCCACTGAAGAGTTAGAAAGAGTACAACAGCAGATTCGATTAGGTGAAGGGGGCTATCAGCAGGAAGCCGAGGCAAAAATAGCATTAATGGAATCTGAAAATCAATTTTTTAATTTAAAGCAAAATCTTGTTCAACAACAGAAAGAATGGTATTTGGAACTGAACCTACCGGAAGATATTCAGGTTCAATTCAAGGAAGAACCTGCTTATTTAGATACTTTAAGGTCAAATATGAATCAATTAACTTTAGAGGGTGAAAAACAGGAAGCCTTATTCAAGAAAGCATTAGAGAAACATTATAAAATAAAGATTGGTTATATAGATAAAGAAGGAATTTTAAAAGAAGCAGAATGGACAGAAAATGAAGGTAAGCCACAAATTAATATTTACGGCGGATATGACCTTTCCGACGATTACTGGTATACCATGTTAGATTTATCCTGGAATCTAACCGATGGAGGAGCACATAAACTAAAAGAAGAAGAAGCTGAAGCTACTATTCTTCAAAAAGAAAAAGAGCTCGACCAATTGATAAAAACATTACAGCTTGAAATGAATCAAATAATAGATCAAGACCAATATAATCAACTTAATTTACAGGCAAAATTAGCCGCCTTAGAAGAAGAACAATATACGAAAAATATTTTCGAAAAACAGTATCAGGAAAAGATCATTTCTTCTACCCAATGGCAAAACCAGCTGATTGCCCTGGCAGAAGAAGAACTGAAAGTGAAAGAAGCCCAGGATATATTATTAGTTAATCGTTTAAGATTAGCACATTTTTTAGGAATATAACAAAAGGAAAGTTGAGGACAGATGAATGATAAAAAAGAAATGGTTTTTATGGATAATTGTCATATTAATTTTGGGGACAGGCAGTTTTTTCGGATTCAATTATTGGCAATCCAAATCCGATTCTGAAAATCAAATTCAGTCGGTTGATTTGGCATCGGTGGTGGAGGTTGAATTGGGAAATTTAAAAGAGACGGTTCCTGCCAGTGGTTTTCTCCAGCCGGTCAATTCCGTCAATCTTAATTTGCAAAGCAGCGGAACAGCAAGAGGTACTGTTGAAAAAATCCTGGTACATAATGGTGAATTTGTGGAAGAAGGGCAAGAATTAGTTCACTTGAAAGATAAAGAGGAAAAATTAAATTATCTGAAGGCAAAAAATGAATACGAGCTGGCTAAAATCAATGGTTCTCCCAGCCTGACACAAGAAGAAAAAAAGTTGGCTATGGATTTAGCTCTGGAAAAACTTGAAGCACAGACTATTCGAGCTCCTTTTTCTGGCAAAATTATCAATATTTATGTCGAAGAAGGAGATTACATTGAAGGAACTGATGATATTATTTACCTGATTGATGACACTGCCTATGAAATTGAAGTTTCAGTCAGTGAGGTGGATTGCCTGGAGGTTGAAGTCGGCCAGGAAGCGGAAGTGGAATTGGACATCTTAGATGATAAGGTTTTTATCGGTAAAGTGGTGGAAGTGGCAGATTATGCCATAGCAAAAAGTAGCGTAGTAACGGTGCCGGTGACCATTCGGATGGATGAAGTATCGAAATTTTTTAAACCTGGACTTTCAGCATCAACGGAAATTATTGTCGATTCAGCGGACCATACACTGCTTGTTCCAATAACTAGTCTTTTGAAAACTCCCAGGGGTTACTCAGTGTTAAGGGTTAATGGAGAAAAAGCAGAACCAACCCTGGTTCAAACCGGAATAAGTGATGGATTTTATATCGCTATTACCGATGGACTTAAGGAAGGAGATCGAATCGTAGTCAATCAATACCAAAAAGAAACCACGAACAAGAAGATACAAATGGGGGGCGGTATGATGGGCGGAGGTATGGGCGGACAGCGTCCTGGACAATAAAACATTAAGCAAATAGATAGGGAGAAAGGAGAAAAACATAAAATGATGATGGTGATTGATAAATTAAAGAAGGTCTACAATTTAGGAAAAGTTAAGGTGGAGGCATTAAAAGGGATTTCATTTGAAGTAAAAAAAGGAGAATTTATTTCTATTATGGGGCCTTCCGGTTCAGGCAAATCAACCTTGATGCATATAATCGGTTGTTTGGATTATCCTAGTGCAGGGAAATATTTGTTAGAGGATAAGGATATTAACGGGTTTAATGACAATCAGTTGGCTTTGTTTCGTAATCAAAAAATTGGTTTTGTCTTTCAGCAGTATAATTTACTACCCCGTGCCACAATTTTAAGAAATGTTGAGCTCCCGCTGACCTATAGCAGAGCCAGACCAAAAAATGTAAAAGCGCTAGCCATTCAAGCGCTGGAGGAAGTGGGTTTAAGCAATCGTTTAAATCATCGACCCAACGAGATATCGGGAGGAGAAAACCAAAGAGTGGCTATTGCTAGAGCTTTAGTTAACCATCCCTCTATTATTTTAGCAGATGAACCGACTGGAAACCTGGATTCAAAAACCGGTCAGGATATTATGAAAATTATCAAGAAGTTACATGATGACGGGAACACCATCATTTTAGTAACTCATGAAGAGGAAATTGCCCGATATGCCAAGCGAATTATTCATTTAAAAGATGGCCTAATTGAAAGAGATGAGGTGATTGGATGATTTTACAAAGTTTAAAAATTGCATTTGAGAGTTTATGGGCAAATAAAATGCGCAGTTTTCTTTCCATGTTGGGAATTATTATTGGCGTAGGTGCTGTTATTGCTATTGTTTCCATTGGCACCGGCTCAACCCAGCAGGTTACTTCTCAAATTGCTAATCTGGGTTCCAATATGATTACCGTTTCTCCCCAAGCACCAAAGGGACAGGGAGGAAAGATTAGCAGTGCAAGTTCTCAGGATAAATTTTCTTTGGAATTAACCAATTATATGGAAAAATTTTGTCCTTCGGTCATAAAAGTGATTCCGGTGAAGCAGATTAGTGGAAGGTTAATTTCTAATGATATAAATGTTAATGCTACTATCTTAGGCACCAATATCGATTATGCCGAAGTGAATAATTATGAAGTGGATATGGGTAATTTTATCAGTGAGAATGATGATGGGGAAAGAAGACAAGTCATAGTATTGGGCTCTCAACTGGCTGAAGATTTATTCGAAGATGATAATCCCATTGGCAAAAAAATTAAAGTGAGCTATGAGGGGCAAGCCTATATGTTTGATGTGACTGGTGTAATGAAGGAAAAAGGCGGCATCTCAATGGGTGGAAACCTGGATGACCAGGCTTACATTCCTTTATCCGTTGTAATGGACAAATTGACAAACAGTGATTATGTCAGTTCCTATATTGCCCAAGCTGCCTCATCGGAAAAAGCATCCTCTGCTGCCAATGAACTGAATAATTTTATGGTCAAATTTTTAGATGATAAAGATCAGGAACAATTTCGGATTTTCAGTCAAGATGAGATTCTTGATACAGTGAGTTCGGTCACCGGGATCATGAGTATGATGCTTGGTGGAATTGCTGCTATTTCCCTTCTGGTCGGTGGAATTGGAATTATGAATATTATGCTGGTCTCAGTAACCGAACGGACCAGGGAAATCGGTATTCGAAAAGCATTGGGTGCCAGGAATGCACATATCTTATTTCAATTCTTGATGGAATCATTAAATCTGACCAGTTTTGGCGGAATTTTAGGCATTGTATTTGGTTGGACAGTAGCTTACTTATTATCCCTATTAGGTAATTGGCCCATGATTATTTCACCTTCCTCTATCGGGATTGCTTTTAGTTTTGCTCTATTCATTGGTATCTTCTTTGGACTTTATCCGGCAATGAAGGCGGCAAAGATGAATCCGGTGGATGCATTGCGATATGAGTAAATAAAAAAAGCCAGGCATACCCAAGGGTTTAAAATCAGGAAGTATTTCTTTTGATTTAAATGAATATACCGGCCTTTTCCCTCGGCTACCTGGCTTTTTTATTGAATTATAATTAGAAATTTTTTGTAAAAATATTAAATTAATTTGCAATAAGAATATTATTAATTATAATAACTAAGAGTATTTTAAAATTGGAAGGAGAAATTTTTCTTGGATAA
>DMCY01000087.1 GCA_003451675.1 Candidatus Atribacteria bacterium | reverse complement strand
TATTTAACCATGAAAAACCACCTTCTAAGAAGGTGGTAATGGTTAAATTGGTTTTACCATAAAAAAGAGCAAGAGAAGCTATCTGACAATTTTTCACCTGCAGTCCAAAGCAAACATTTCTAATGCTTAGAAATATTCAGTTAAAATATAAGAAAAAAAGCAAAACAAATACTAACCAATAAAAGGTTAAACCTCTTTTAGAGGTTCTTAAAGCCACCCGCTATGCGGGTGCGATATTTACTAAGCAATTATATGAACCCTTGTAAAAAAATACAAGGGTTCATATAATTTAAACTCTATAACAAAACATAAAGGGAGTAAGTGATTATGATCATTTTATCTTTTAACTGCGGAAGCTCTTCGGTAAAATATCAACTTTACAACTGGGAAAAACAAGAAATAGTTGCCAAAGGTATAGTAGAAAGAGTTACTATAGGCAATTCTTTCTGTGTTCATGAAGTTAACCATCAGCAAAAAGTTACCATAGAGTATGATTGTCCTACACACAAAGAAGCTATAAAATTAATTGTAGATACTCTTATTCATCCGGAATACGGGGCTATAAAGGATTTATCCGATATTGCTGCCATCGGACATAGAGTAGTCCACGGAGGCGAAAAATTTTCTAAATCGGTCATTATTAACCAGGAGATTCTAAAAATCTTTAAAGAACTTGCCGGTCTCGCACCCCTGCACAATCCCCCCAATATTATGGGTATAGAAGCAGCTATGGAACTATTACCGGATATACCCCATATGGCTATTATGGATACTGCCTGGCATCAGACTATGCCTGACTATGTCTATAATTACGCAGTGCCTTACCAGTGGTACGAAAAATACGGGATAAGAAGGTACGGTTTTCACGGCACCTCTTTATTATATGTAGCCAAAAGAGCAGCTGTTCTCCTTGATAAAGACCCCTTTGAATGTAACTTAATAAGCTGCCATATCGGCAACGGAGTAAGTGTAAATGCGGTAAAGAACGGTCTATCTTATGATACCAGTATGGGCTTTACCCCTTTGGAGGGGGCTATTATGGGGACCAGAGCCGGAGACCATGATGCCGCTTTAGACTTCTACGTTATGCAAAAGGAAGGTTATTCTCCTCAAGAGATAGATAGTATACTAAACAAGAAGAGCGGGATATTAGGTATAACCGGAAAGTATGTAGACAGGAGAGATGTAATTAAAGCTGCTTCCCAGGGTGAGGGTAGAGCCAAATTGGCTATCGAAATGGAAGCCTATCGGTTGAAAAAATATATCGGAGCCTATACGGCCGCCTTAGGAAGAATAGATGCCCTGGTCTTTACTGCCGGAGTAGGGGAGATGAGTGATATTATTCGTGGTAAGGTATTAGAAGGACTGAATATCCTGGGAATCAAATATGATCCCGAAAAGAACGAAATAGCCAGAACCAGAAATGCCGAACTGGATATCTCTGCTCCTGACTCTAAGGTAAAGATATTTATCATCCCCACCGATGAAGAATTGGTCTTTGTGGAAGACGTAGTAGCTCTCTTAGAAGGCACTTATGATTTACATACTAATTTTAAGTACACCTTTCAAGATAAAGATTACAAGAACCTGATGAGGAAGAAGGCTTTTGCAAAAGAATGTAAAGAAAAGCCTGGGCTAGAAAAGCTAAAGGCAAAAATTAAATAGAATACGGAGGATTATATGTACCAAGTAACCAACAAAGAAAGATTACACGAAAGTATCTACTCAATGTGGATAGAAGCACCAGAGGTGGCTCAATCCGTCCAACCCGGTCAATTTATTATCCTGATGATTAAGGGAAAAGGGGAACGTATCCCTTTAACAGTTGCCGATTTTAACCGGGAAAAGGGGCTGATCCGCATCATCTTTCAGATAGTAGGCAAGACCAGTGAGGAGCTTTCCACTCTGGAAGAAGGAGACACACTATTCTCCTTTATCGGTCCCTTAGGTAAAAAGACCGAGATTGAAAATTGCGGTAAAGTAATAACCGTAGGCGGAGGTACCGGTATCGCCTGTATCCATCCTATTACCCGTGCCCTAAAAGAAGCCGGCAACGAAGTTATTTCCATTATCGGCGCCCGTAACAAAGAACTGATTATTATGGAAGAGGAGATAAGAAAAGCCTCCTCAGAACTGGTTGTCACTACCGATGATGGCAGTTATGGTCGGAAGGGCTTTGTCACTCAAGTCCTAAAAGAACTCTTAGATAAGGATAGGTCAATCAAAAAGGTATGGACTATTGGTCCGCCCATTATGATGAAAGTTACCTGTAACACTACCAAACCTTATCCCGTTGATACCATAGTAAGCTTAAATTCTATTATGGTAGACGGTACCGGAATGTGTGGTTCCTGTAGAGTTACCATCGGGGGAGAGACTAAATTTGTCTGTACCGATGGTCCGGAATTTGATGGACAATTAGTAGACTGGGAAGAATTTTCCAATCGTCTTTCCCGTTACAAAGGCTCAGAGAAAAAGTCCTGGGATCTCTACCACGAACATAATCATACCTGTACCTGCGGAAGGAGGACAAATTAATGGCTGAAATGATACCAGTAAAAGAAAGAATGAAAAGAGAGCAGATTTCCATGCCCCAGCAAGAGCCTAAAGAGAGAATTTATAATTTTAAAGAAGTACCCTTGGGTTATTCCCGGGAACAAGCTATTTACGAAGCTCAAAGATGCTTGCAGTGTAAAAACCCTAAATGTATGAAGGGCTGCCCGGCGGAAATTAATATTCCTAAATTTATCAAAAAAATCGTTGAGGAAGATTTTGCCGGAGCCTATCTGGAAATATTAAAGACTGATGATCTTCCGGCTATAACCGGGAGAGTGTGCCCCCAGGAAGAACAGTGTCAGCAGGCTTGCGTCTTGGAAAAACAGAAAAAACCGATAGCTATCGGCCGATTGGAACGCTTTGTAGCTGATTGGGCTCGTAAAAATAATATTCACGGAAGCCTACCGAAGGTTAGTAAAAAAGAACAGAAAGTAGCCATAGTGGGTTCCGGTCCTGCCGGACTTACCTGTGCAGCTGATTTAGCCAAATTAGGTTATGAAATTACTCTCTTTGAAGCTTTACACCAACCCGGGGGAGTCTTGGTCTATGGTATTCCTGAATTTCGACTTCCTAAATCGATAGTACAGTACGAAGTAAAAGAGATTGAAAAATTAGGAGTGAAAGTAATTACTAATTTTGTAGTAGGTGCTATTAAGAGTGTTGATAAGTTATCTAAAGAATTTGATGCTATTTTCTTAGCTAATGGTGCCGGGGCCCCTCGTTTTATGAATATCCCCGGAGAGAACTTAAATGATGTTTATTCGGCAAATGAATTTTTAACTCGTTCTAATTTAATGAAAGCCTATACTTTCCCAGAATATGATACTCCTATTAAGATAGGCAAAAGGGCAGCTACTATCGGAGCAGGAAATGTAGCTATGGATTCAGCCCGTACAGCTTTAAGGTTGGGAGCAGAAAAATCTTATATCATCTATCGCCGATCCCGAAAAGAAGTTCCGGCTCGGGAAGAGGAAGTCCATCATGCGGAAGAAGAGGGAATTATCTTTAATTTTCTTACCCTCCCTGTTAAAGTATTAGGTGATGATAAAGGTAATGTTATTGGAATGGAATGTCTGAAGATGGAATTAGGTGAACCGGATGATTCAGGTAGAAGAAGACCTATCCCCATTTCTGGTTCCAATTTTGTAATCGAAGTAGATATGGTTATAGATGCCATCGGCACTTCTGCTAATCCTATTGTAGCCCGCAGTGCCACCGGAGTCAAGATTAACCAGTGGGGTTATTTTATTATAGATGACAAAACCAGCGCAACTACCAAAGAAGGAATCTTCGCCGGAGGGGATATTGTTAGAGGTTCGGCTACCGTAATCTCGGCCGTAGGAGATGGCAAGGTAGCCGCCCGGGCAGTTGATGAATTCTTGTCTTCGGGAGGGAGTTTGAGAAAAATAGATAACCTTTAAGATATATCATAAAGTGAAAGGAATATTTATGAGACAATCATCGCCTGTAGAGGGAGTCAGAAACAAGTTAAAGGTACAGGGGATTTTAATGATGGTTATTGCCGCTATCTGTTTTGCTGTGTTAGCAATGTTTATAAAATTTGTTCCCAATATTCCTTTAATGATATTTAAAAAAGGAATACCAATTTTAGGGAATAAACGATCTTTATTGTTATTACGAAGCATCTTAACTATTTTTGCTATGACTTCTTATTTTTATACTATTAAAGTTATGATTTTAACTGATGCTCTTACTATAAAACAATTAGCTCCTCTTTTATCCATATTTTTCGCCGCTATAATTTTAAAGGAAAAAGTAAATTTTAAACAAATTTCTATATTTATTTTTGGTTTTTTGGGGATGTTATTAATAGTAAAGCCGGGAATTCGGCCAGATATTTTCCCGGCAATCATTGGTTTAGGTGGGGCAACATTAACTGCGATAAGTTATATAATGATACGCTATTTACGTTCAGATGATCATCCCCTGGTAATAGTTAATTACTTTGGATATGTCATAGGTTTGACCTCTTTAGGGGTATTATTATGGCAAAGAATTTTTTTATTCAGAGCTAAAAAGTGATAAAAAGCCAAACCTCTTTAAGAGGTTCTTAAAGCCACCCGCTACGCGAGTGCGATATTTACTTATATTTACAAATTGTATTTGGTGTTATTTTTGATACTTTTATTATTAAAAAGATACCTGATTTATTTAGCCTGTTCGGGGCTTCTGTTGTAATTATAGCCGGATATTTAAATTATAAATTAAGAGCGGAGTAGTCCCCTGCAGCTTTGTTTTGGATTTTTCAGTAAAGTTACTAAGGAATCCTATTATGGTGGTGTTTTTTAAAAAAGGAGGAGTAGATGATATCTGATTATCGAGGTGATGATTTTTCTAATAAGGCTGAGAGATTTAGTGGTGGAGAGATTAATCTTCTCCGACAATCAGTACATCAATTTGGGGAATGTCCTTTTCTTATTGATGATAAACATATTTACTCGTTTCTCGAGACCGATAGAATTTCTACTCAATTTAGTCATGGACTAAGTCCCCTTGGGATAAGACAGGGAAACAGGATAATCCTATACCTAGAGGGTGGAGCGGAATTTGTTTTCTTTCGCTTAGCATTGCGAAAGCTGGGTACCGTGATAATCCCTTTAAATACTGATTTTGGTGCTCCGGAGATTGGAAAAATTGTTAGTAATGTTAAGGCAGATTGGATGATAGTTAACAAAAAGCTCCTGAGTAATTTACAGAAAACAGCCCTTCCTGGTTTGTCTGGACGGATAATTGTTGCTGAAGAAGCTCCGTTAGATTTTAAAATAAAAAGTTATAAGCGGTTACTCGAAGAAAGAAGTCCGAATGCACCTTCTGCAACTACTGACCTTAATAGTGATGCCGTAATTTGTTATACCTCAGGTACTACCGGCTGCCCAAAAGGCATAGTTTATAGACACCGAAATACTCTGGCTGCAGGTAGATGGTTAGCTAAAGTTACAGGGATGCGACCCGGTGATGTGTTGCTTACTGCTATTCCTATGTATGTTTCTTCGAATTTCAATGGCCACTTTCTTGCCAGTTTGATGCAGGGTGGGTCTATAGTACTTTTAAAAAGATTTGATCCAGAAGATGTACTGATGAAGATAGAAAAGTATAGGGTAACAATTTTCCATGCTACCGGTAATATGTACATTAAGCTCTTAAACTGTAAAAATTTCTCTAATTATAATCTTTCTAGTTTAAGAATGGTGACTTGGTCAAATGTATTACCAACAGCACTGCAGTCACAATTGAGCAGGGCTTTCCCCAGTGCGAAAATAATGCAGTTATATGGTTTTGCCGAGGGTGGTCCTATAGGGACATATATAACACTCCAGGATCTTTTTCAGAGACCTGGTTCCTGTGGTAAGATTGACCCAGAGTTTGCCTGTTTTCGGGTTGTTGATGAAGAGGGGAGCGAGGTGCCTACAGGAGAGATTGGTGAGATTATCTACCAGAGTCAAGGTCTTATGCGAGAATACTACCAGAATCCAAAGACAACAGCAAAAGCCATTAAAAATGGCTGGTATTATACCGGAGATTTGGGGAGAATTGACCAGGATGGTTTTTTATATATTGTCGGCCGTAATAAGGACATTATCAATTCCGGGAGTGAGAAAATTTTTCCTATAGAGATAGAAGAGGTATTATTTAAACACCCAGCAGTACTGGATGTAGCGGTCTTAGGTGTGCCGCATGCTACGCTCGGGCAGGAGGTTGTAGCCTTTGTAATACTTAAAGAGGGGAATCAGGCTACCGCAGATGAACTTATTACCCATTGCCAAAAGATGAATCTACCCCCATATAAAATACCTGGTAAAATTGAGTTTAGGAAAACGTTTCCTAAAAATAGTATGGGGAAGACATTAAAGGGCGAACTGATTTAGAGAACTATTGACAAAATCAGTGACTTTTCGGTTTTACCTTCTCTAACATCTATCTCAAAAAATACCGGTAGATTTTACCTGAAAATTTGTTAAGTTAGGATTAAATCTAATTGGGGGATGTTGCTGCACCACCCCTTTACATATTAAGGCAATGTCGGGTAAAATAAAAAATAAATTATAATAATTATTACTCCAACAATCAGATGTGTAATAAATGTAATATTTAATAAGAGAAGAAAAAATTCATCAAATCGCAAGAATCGTTAGTATAACTGTAAAATTTAGTGATGTAGTTAAAAAATAATAAGAGAATTGTTAACTAAAATTTGACAAAGCTTATAAATGATGATAATATTCTGGGAAATTAAATATGTCTACAGAAGTGTGTCTAGGGTTCCGTCTAATTAATTATTAGAGTTAGGACCAAGCGATACAAAGTATTTATTAATTATAAGTACTACACTTTTAGGATAAAAGCCTGAAGGATAGGTTCTGTGTAAACAAACATTATCTATTTTTCAGGCTTTTTTATAAGTAAAAGTGTTTAATGCTTTAACTAAATTAAGAAATAAAGAAAAATATTTATCTTAATGGATAGCATGGAGAATTATGGATAATTTAGATTATGAAGATTATTTAAAAACATTAAACAAAATAAGTAGAGCTATAACTTCTGACCTTTACCTCGAGGATATATTAAAACTTATAGTAACCTTAACTGCAAATGTGATGAAAGCAAAGGTTTGTAATGTGTGGCTAATAGATGTTAAAAAACAAGAGTTTAATATTAAAGCCACTCAATCAATGCATCAGGAATATCTGAACAAAAAAACCATTAAATTAAATGAAGGCATAGTAGGATTGGTAGCTAGAGAAAAAAAACCAAAGATAATTTTTGATGTATTAAAAGAGGAACAATACAAAGAAAAAAAACTTGCCAGGAAAGAAGGTTTAATTTCTATGGCAAGCATCCCTATGATGGTAAAAGATAAGGTTATTGGCGTACTTAATGTTTATACAAATAGGCCTTATAAATTTACCAAAGCCGAGGTTATTCTTTTAAGCACCATTGCCAATCAGGCAGCAGTAGCTATTGAAAAAACTGAATTAATAGTTAGGACTAAAATAATTCAGGAAGAATTGGATACCAGAAAAAAAACAGAGAGAGCAAAAGGAATATTAATGGAAGAAAGGAACATAAATGAAAGTGAAGCTTTTTCTTTAATCAGAAAATCTAGTATGGATAAACGAATCTCTATGAAGGAGATTGCCGAAGCCATAATACTTTCTTATGAAATTCGGTAAATAAAATGAATTAATATATCCCAAACATAATATAAATTAAACTATTATAAATTACTAAATATTGGGCAAGTAGTGCTCTTAATTGTTATTTTATAAATAAAATAGGAAGATAAAAGATAATTAAATAATTTAAGTTTCTACAAGGGAGTAGAATAAACGGCAAAGAAGCATAATTATTTCAACAAGGCCAAGGAAGTCCTTTTTTGACAATGTTTGTCTTAAAGGGGCTTCTTTTTTTATAAGTAGGCCTTCCTATTGAAGTAACAAAGAGAAAACAGGAGGTGATGTGGTTTTATTCTATTCTTAATACTAAATGTTAACTATAAAAACATTTATGATAATCCAAAAAATTCTACTATTTAGGAGGGAAAATAATAATGACAAATCAAACAAAAACTTTTGAAATGTTACGAATGCAGTTAGAAAAGGATGCTAATAAAATAGATGCTTTTGAAGTAGCTCAGCTGCAGTTAGAAAAAGCTGCTTCTAAAATGAATTTAGATCCTAATATTTTGACCCAACTCAAGGAACCGGAGAGAGTTTTAATGGTCTCCATCCCGGTAAAGATGGATAATGGAGCGGTAAAAGTATTTACCGGTTTTAGATCACAATATAATACTGCTCGAGGACCAGCTAAAGGTGGAGTAAGATATCATCCTGATGTTAGTTTGGATGAAGTGAAAGCTCTTTCCGCCTGGATGACCTGGAAGTGTGCTGTTGTGGGAATTCCTTATGGTGGAGCCAAAGGAGGAGTAATTTGTAATCCAAAAGAAATGTCAGATGGGGAGATAGAAAGACTTTCCAGAAGATATATCTATGAGATTTCATCTATTATAGGTCCTAAAAAAGATATTCCTGCACCTGATGTTTATACTAATCCCAAGATCATGGGTTGGTATGTAGATACCTATAATAAACTTACCGGAGAGGCAAGTTTTTCTACTATAACCGGTAAGCCTTTAGAATTATGGGGTTCAGAGGGTAGAGGAGAAGCTACTGCTCGCGGTTTATCTTATACGGTAGAAGTAGCTGCAAAAAAGCTAAATATTAATCCCTTAGAGGCTACAGTAGTAATTCAAGGGTACGGGAACGCCGGTTCAATTTCTGCTAAATTACTTCATGAACAAGGATATAAAATTATCGGGGTTAGTGATTCTAAAGGTGGAGCTTATAATCCCCAAGGGATTGATCCATCAGAAATATTAGATTATAAAACTAAAACAAGTACGGTTAAAGGTTATCCAAAAGCAGAATTCATTTCCAATGAAGATTTATTAGAAATAGAATGTGATGTTTTAGTACCGGCAGCTTTAGAAGGAGCAATAACTAAGAAAAACGCGAATAATATAAAAGCGAAAATAATAGCTGAAGCCGCAAATGGACCTATAACTCCGGAAGCAGATGAAATATTATACCAGAGAGGAGTTTTTATGATCCCCGATATTTTAGCTAATTCTGGTGGTGTTAGTGTATCTTATTTTGAATGGATACAGGGTCTTTATGGCTATTTCTGGGATGAAGAAAGGGTAAATAGAAGATTAAAAAAGCTAATGGTAAAGGCATTTAATGAAGTAATAAGGCTTGCTCAAAGGGAGAAAATAGATAATCGGACTGCAGCATACATGTATGCTATATCACAGGTAGCGGAAGCAATGAAAGCGCGAGGAATCTGGCCTTAAATTTTTAGGTTAATCTATTTATTAAGTAAAATCTAATCAGGTTAAAGGAGATCAAATAGATGGCGAAAGTAGAGTTTAGTGAGCGTACCAACATTATAGAACAGGCTGTGTATAAACATAGTCTTCAGGATGTAGCAGAACCAAATCTTTACCGGGAGATAATGCCCTATAAAGAGATACCCAAGATAACTTTCAATCATAGACATGTTCCTATGGTTGTTCCTGATAAAATCTGGATTACAGATACAACCTTTAGAGATGGGCAGCAGTCTCGCTCTCCTTATACGGTGGATCAGATACTGAGAATTTTCGATTTTCTTCATGAACTTGATAATGAATCTGGGGTAATAAGACAGACAGAATTTTTTATCTATTCCAAAAGAGATAGGGAAGCGGTAGAAAAATGTCTAAGTAGAGGATACCTATATCCTGAAGTGACAACCTGGATAAGGGCTAAGGAAGAGGATTTTAAATTGGTTAAGGAGATGGGCATAAAAGAGACAGGGATATTGGTCCCTTGTTCTGATTATCATATATTTAAAAAGCTTAATCTTAGTCGGAAACAGGCGGTAGAATTATATATTTCTATTGTAAAATTAGCCCTGGAGAATGGAATAGTTCCCAGGTGTCATTTTGAAGATATTACCAGGGCAGATTTTTATGGTTTTGTTGTTCCGTTTGCGAATGAGCTTATGAAACTTTCCAGACAAACGAAAACGCCTATCAAGATAAGGGCTTGTGATACTTTAGGTTTAGGCGTTTCTTACCCGGGAGCAGCTTTACCTCGATGTGTGCAAGGCATTATATATGGACTTAGGCATTATGCTGAGGTGCCTTCAGAATGGATCGAGTGGCATGGGCATAATGATTTTTATAAAGTTATAACCAATTCCACTACAGCCTGGCTTTATGGTGCCTCAGCTGTGAATACCTCTCTTTTAGGAATAGGTGAAAGAACGGGAAATTGCCCTCTAGAAGCAATGGTTATTGAATATGCTCAACTTAGAGGGACGACAAAAAATATGAAATTGGAAGTTATAACTGAGATAGCTAATTATTTCGAGAGGGAACTTAAGTATCAAATACCGTCTCGAACTCCTTTTGTAGGGGATGCTTTTAATAGAACCAGAGCAGGAATTCATGCGGATGGAGTATTAAAGGATGAAGAAATTTATAATATATTTGATACAGAAAGGATATTGAATAAACCTGTGGTAGTAACAGTTGGTTCGCATTCAGGGCTGGCTGGGATTGCTTTTTGGATGAATAAATATTTTAAATTAAAAGGGGAAAGAAGAATAGACAAGAGAGATCCGATGGTTTTAAAGTTAAAGGAATACATTGACAAAGAATATGCAAAAGGTAGGGTAACCAGTTTTAGTGATGAAGAACTGGAATCTTTAATAAATTTCTTCATTAAAGGAAGAGGACAGGGTAAGGGTGAAACGCCCGGTTTCGATTCATCGGACCCGTAAGGAATCGGTTCGGATAAATCAAATACCTACCCCGAAATTAGAAATCGTAATGTCATAAAACATAATAAACCGAAAATATGTATTTATGCTAACGACTCTAAGAAGAGTCCACGATGTCTGTATATTTAATAACTATTCACTAACGACTAAATAAAGGAGGTTTTAAATTGCCATTAACGGTTGCACAAAAGATAATAAGTGAGCATTTGGTAAGCGAAAAGATGATTTCAGGAGAAGAAATTATAATAAGCATTGATCAAACACTTACTCAGGATGCTACAGGAACAATGGTTTATTTACAGCTTGAAGCACTTGGAGTTAATAAGATAAAGACAAAAAAATCTGTAGCATATATTGATCATAATACTCTTCAAACAGGGCCAGAAAATGCTGATGATCACCTTTATATCCAGACTGTAGCGAAGAAATATGGAATATATTTTTCTAAGCCAGGTAATGGTATATGTCATCAAGTTCATTTAGAAAGATTTGCAGTTCCAGGGGAAACTCTTTTGGGTTCGGATAGCCACACACCTACAGCTGGTGGTATGGGAATGCTGGCTATAGGAGCAGGTGGAGTTGATGTGGCGGTAGCTATGGCCCAGGGAGAATATCATTTTACAATGCCTAAGATAGTAAAGGTAAATCTTACAGGAAGATTAAATCCTTGGGCCTCAGCAAAAGATATTATACTTGAACTTTTAAAAAGATTAACTGTTAAGGGCGGAGTTGGTAAGATATTTGAATATGCTGGTGAGGGCGTAAAGAACTTATCTATTCCTCAAAGAGCAACAATCACTAATATGGGGGCTGAACTGGGAGCAACAACTTCTATATTTCCGAGTGATGAGATCACTTTTGAGTTTTTAAAGGCTCAAAAAAGAGAGAAGGATTATTTAGAAATTCAGGCCGATGAAGGGGCAATTTATGATGAAGAAATAGAAATTGATCTTTCCCAATTAGAACCTCTGGCAGCCTGTCCTCATAGCCCGGATAAGGTAGTGCCCATATCTTCTATAAAGAATATTAAGGTCGATCAGGTAATTATTGGGAGTTGTACAAACTCTTCATATAGCGATTTAGTGAAGGTGGCAAGAATTCTCGAAGATAAAACTATAGCAGAACATGTTTCTTTGGCGATAGCACCAGGGTCAAAACAGGTTCTGGCTATGCTTGCTCAAAATGGAACCTTAGCATCATTAATTATGTCAGGGGCAAGAATTCTTGAATGTGCCTGTGGCCCCTGTATTGGCATGGGACAATCTCCGCCAACAAATAGTGTGTCTTTAAGAACTTTTAATCGGAATTTTAAAGGAAGATCTGGTACACTCTCTGCAAAAGTTTACTTAGTAAGTCCTGAAGTTGCTGCGGCATCAGCAATTACCGGTTATCTTACTGACCCAAGAGGATTTGGATTAAAAGATTATAGTGAAATTAAAATGCCTAAAACATTTTTAATTAACGATAATATGATTATAGCATCAGCTAACAACTATGAAGAGGTGGAGGTAATAAGGGGACCTAATATAAAACCGTTTCCCTTAGGTAAACCACTACTTTCAAAGATACAAGGGAAGGTCTTAATTAAAGTAGGTGATAATATTACTACAGACCATATAATGCCCTCTCCAGCTAAACTGCTTCCTTACCGATCAAATATTCCTTATCTTTCTAATTATTGTTTGACTCCTTGTGATGAGAATTTTCCTAAAAGGGCGAAGGCAAATAAAGGGGGATTTATAGTTGGAGGAGCGAACTATGGACAAGGCTCAAGCAGAGAACATGCTGCTCTCGTTCCTCTATATTTGGGAATAAAAGCTGTTTTAGCAAAATCATTCGCGAGAATACATCAGGCAAATCTTGTAAATAATGGAATAATACCTTTGGTATTTGAAAATCCAGAAGATTACGATGATATAAATGAAATGGACGAACTTTTAATAAAAGATGCCATTTCCCAAGTTAAGGGTAAAATGATTAAGGTTAGAAATTTGGCCAAGGGTAAAGAATATAGGATGATTTTGGATATTACTCCCCGACAGAGAGAGATATTGATTCAGGGAGGTCTTTTGAATACAATAAGATTAAAAGAAAATACTAACGACTAATTTAATAGTAGGAGGCAATTTAAATGGCTTACAATATTACTTTAATTCCTGGGGATGGAATTGGCCCGGAAGTAACTAGGGCGGCAAAAATGGTTTTGGAAGCTACTGGAGTAAAAATTAATTGGGAAATTGTGGAAGCTGGCGAAAAAATTATAGAAAAATATGGTACACCTCTTCCTGATTATGTGATAGATAGCATTAAAAGAAATAAGGTGGCATTAAAAGGACCGGTTACAACCCCGGTAGGCACAGGTTTTAGAAGTATTAATGCAACATTGAGGCAATCACTAAATCTTTATGCCAATGTAAGGCCTATAAAATCTTATGAGGGCGTTCCATCAAGATATGATGGCATTGATTTGGTAATAATTAGAGAAAATACAGAGGATCTTTACACAGGAATAGAGCACAAAATAGGAGAAGATGCTGCCGAAAGTATAAAGATAATAACCAGGAAAGCGAGTGAAAGAATTGCAAAGTTTGCTTTTGAGCTGGCCAGAAAAGAAGAAAGGAAGAAAGTTACAGCAGTTCACAAGGCAAATATAATGAAATGTACAGACGGACTTTTCTTAGATTGTGTTAGAAAAGTATCTCAAGAGTACCCTGAGATAATTTTTGAAGATGTGATAGTGGATGCGATGAGTATGAAGCTGGTTCAAACACCTCAAGATTATGAGGTATTAGTTATGCCTAATCTGTATGGAGACATATTGTCTGATTTGGCAGCAGGATTAGTTGGTGGTTTAGGGGTAGTGCCGGGAGCAAATATAGGAGATAGAGAAGTTGTGTTTGAACCAGCACACGGGTCAGCTCCGGAGTTAGATTCAAATATAGCTAATCCAACAGCAACAGTACTTTCCGGAATAATGATGTTAAGATATTTAGGAGAGAAAGAAGCTGCAGAGAGGGTGGAAAAAGCTGTAGTGAAAATTTTGAAAGAGGGTAAAAAATTAACTCCTGACCTTGGAGGTAATACAGGGACAACAGAGTATACTAACGCTGTCATAGATGCTATGGAATAAGTACGTTAAAAATTGTTTGACTACCAGGGGCACTCTTTTCTAATCCAAAAATGAGCCTAAAACAAGAGTCACACTTTCTTTTTATTGCCTTTTTAGTTTATAATTATAAAAGTAACTGCTTTAGAGGAATTACCCCTGATTACTAAAAAAGGAGTTCCAGGGGAATTACCCCTGAACAAATTTATGCATTGCTACTATTATAATATAAAAAGATTAATATTAATTTTTTTTCTGATTATATTTTTTGCTTCTTTATCACTTATACCAGCATTAGCTCAACAATTGGATGAAAAAAAAGAAAAACAATTAAAAATTTTTCAACTATCCCATCTACTGGAAGCAGAAAATGAATTTCCCCGTCAGAATGCTTATTTCAATAATGCATTAGCATACTTAAATCATGAACATTTTGCTATGGCTATCAATGAATTAGAAAAGATAGAATACAGCAATTTATACATCCCTCTCTATTTACGAAGTCAATTATTAAAAGGTCAAGCTTATAAGAAGCTACAAAGATGGGAATCGGCAGTTTATATATATATATAGAAACCTTTTAGAAAAATATCCTGATAGTTATTATGCCTTTCATATTCCCAGGGAAGCAAAGAAAGGTAACCTTGATCTTGAACGCATAATATTTCATAGCAAAGATATTTCAGTTAAAGAATTTAAAAATAACTATTTTCCCAAAAATAATCAAGCCCAACTATCAGCCTACCAAGCCAAATTGTTAAAAAATATTGGTATTTACCATGAATCTGTTTTGGAAATAATAAATGCTCTCAATCGGGAATCGGGAAATGTTTATTTGATGTATTTACTCACTGAAGCTTATCATCAGAGTGCTGAGTATTATAACGCCATTGGATGGGCGCAGACATTGTTCAACAATTTCCTTAATAGTAATAAAGTAGAGCAGATGCCTTTTCAGGTTTGGGAATATGTTTTTCCCATCCATTATGCCTCTATTATTGATTCATGGTCTTCTGATTATATATAATCTGGACCCATTTTTAATCTTATCCACTATTAAAGAGGAAAGTCATTTTAATAGGTATTCTGAATCCAGAGCAGGTGCCAGGGGTTTAATGCAAATTGTTTTATCAACAGGTGAATGGATTGCCCAGAAACTTAATTATCAGAACTTTGATTATGATTTCCGGATACAATGCAGGTCCTGGAATCACTGATAAATGGTTAGAGCAGTTTGATATCAATGACATTGATTCTTTTGTAGAGAATATTCCCTATCCAGAAACCACCGAGCATATTAAAAAAGTGATGCGTGCATATAATATTTATAAAATTATTTATGATAATTTACAATAGATAGTGATAGAAATAACAGTAAGTAATATAAAAGTATCAATCTATAATCTGTTTATATATAATTACAAGTTAACTCTATCATATGTCAAGATATACAAGAAAATTGACAAAATCATAAAAAAACAATAAAATGTTTTTAGATTTCATTTTACTGTACCAAGGAGGAAGAAGATGGAAGAATATCTTACTGCAAAACAAGTGGCAGAATATTTGCAAGTAAAGCCACTGACTATCTATCAATGGGCAAGGGAAGAAAAAATCCCGGCAATAAAAATCGGCAGAATCTGGCGTTTTAAAAAGGATGTTATTGATGCTTTCTTAGAAGAGCAGCTGCATAACAAGGATAGCAAATTATAGGACAAACTTACTGTAATTGTGAGTTTCTTTGATTTTTTAATAGACGAGATAGAACAATTTTGATTATTTCTTGAAAAATAATAATATTTATATATAATTATATTTAAGAAATAAATTAGAATTGTAGTATTGTCTCTCAATTATATTTTCATTGCTTAATATTTTGAATCAAAATTTTTATATCAAAAAATATGCTATTATTATACATCCGCAATGGTGGGGATATTTTTTGTAAAATAAGATATTAAATAAATAGGATAGCCGCATGAATTATGAGAAAAATAATATTTTTTCTAGAATAGCCAGGGCAATAATATTTTTTCTGTTAGCTGGGCTTTTCTTTGCAGTTGTTGGGTCTAATGTCTATGCACAGGAGTACCTGGAATATCAGATAAAAGAAGGAGATTGTCTCTGGACAATTGCCCATAAATTTCGGCTTTCAATCCAGGATGTCGCTGAAGCAAATGGTATCGATGAGGAAGAAATATTATGTCCGGGATCATTACTTGTGATTCCTAAGGATCAAGCAGGAAGTTCTGATGAAAAGAAAGAAACTACAACTATTGTCCACAAGGTGAAAAAAGGAGAAAGCCTCTGGGATATAGCCCAGCAGTATCGCCTTTCTTTAGATAAAATCTCTTCGGTAAATGATTTACGAAAACCTGATTCTTTGTATATAGGGCAAGAAATTAATATACCTGTAGATAATCAAAACGAAGCTCAACAGAATCAGTCTTCTGAACTTTCCTTTGAGCCAGAGGAATCAAATTATAAAACAATGAGTACCAACTTAAACCAGGAATTCAGAGAATCGTTTAAAGAAACAGATTATACCGTGAAACCTGGTGAAAGCCTATGGACTATTGCTCAAAATTACCAAATATCCTTGAGAGAGCTATCGAAAATAAATAATTTAGAAGATGAGGAAAAATTATCCATTGGGCAAATTATAAAAATACCTATTCCGAGCAGGTCAAAAGATAACACTGCCAAAGATAAAAATGATAAAGAAGACAAAATAGAATATGACTGGATAGAGCATATTGTGGAATCAGGGGAAAATATTTCATTAATAGCTCAAAAATACCATATGCCCATTGAAACAATATGTAATCTGAATAATATTGATAAAGAAGATTATGTATATCCTGGACAAAGAATAAAAATAAAAGCAATAGAAAAAGCAGAGAGCATAACTGTTGCCGATAGTATTATTACAAACGAAGAAAAGAAAGAAGTTATTGAAAAGACTGCTCTTCCTAAGGAAGTACTAAAGCCCGTTCACTATACCGTTCAATCCGGGGATACTTTATGGAGCATTGCCAAGAAATATGGAGTGTCGATGGAGGGAATCGTTGCAGTAAATTACCTGAGCAACAAGGATGTCTTAACTGTTGGTCAACAACTGGAGATACCCGCCATAGGAGGATTACAAGAGGGCGAAGGCAAGACAAAAACAATTGAATATACAGTTGTAAAAGGTGATACCCTATGGAGCATTGCTCAGCAGCATGAGATTAAGATGCATGAAATAATCAGTATTAACCAACTGGATAGTATTACCACATTGTCTGTTGGGCAAAAATTAAATATTCCTGCTTATGCAACAGTGTCAGCTCCAAAACAGGAGACAACAAATACAGCCGTTGTACAAAAAGATATACCAAAAGACATTGTTCATTATGTACAAAAAGGAGACACACTCTGGGGAATCTCCCGAAAATACCAGGTCAGCCTTCAGTCTATTACTAGTGCTAATAGGATATCAGAAAATAGCAGACTTGTTGTTGGACAGAAATTGGTAATTCCAAATGTTAGAAATTCAACAGTTTCTTCGCGTTATTTCATGTGGCCCATAAAGGGATTAATTACTTCTCAATTTGGTATGAGAACATTGGGAGGTAGAAGAGACTATCATACCGGAATAGATATAGATGGTCATATAGGAAACTCTATTAGAGCAGCCGAAAGTGGAAAGGTAAGTTTTAGTGGGTATATCAATGGATATGGATATACTATCATTATTGAGCATGGTGGTGGCTATTCATCTGTTTACGCACACAACTCCAGCAACCTGGTAAAAGAAGGACAAACAGTAAGCAAAGGAGATATAATTGCAAAATTAGGAGCCACTGGTAATGCTACAGGCTCTCATCTGCATTTTGAAATCAGAAAAGACGGCAAGCCTGTGAATCCGCTAACTTATTTAAATTAATAATTAATATTAGTTCTTTTCCTAAATATTTCTTCCTGTCATTTTATTTAACCATAAAAAACCACCTTCTAAGAAGGTGGTAATGGTTAAATAAATGGTTTTACCATAAAAAGATTAAGATAAGCTAGATGACAATTTTTCACCTGAAGTCCAAAGTTGGAAGTGATATTGTTTAGAAATATTATAGCTAAAGTATAAATAAAAAATCGAAAGAAAAAGAGCTAAAAAGTGATAAAAAGCTAAACCTCTTTAAGAGGTTCTGAAAGCCACCTGCTATGCGGGTGCGATATTT
>DMCY01000096.1 GCA_003451675.1 Candidatus Atribacteria bacterium | reverse complement strand
TTCTGTTTAGACCCATTTCTCTTGCAATCTGTCGTTGCGATCTTCCTTTTTGAAAATGTTATATGATTATTTTCTGCTTCTCTATCAATTTGATCATCCTCCTTTTCCCCCTATGTTATTATCCTTCATACATAAGGGAATCATATTTCAAAGTGGTGTACTTTTCAATTAATAGAGTGGTGCAGTTTTAGAGTAACATAAACAATTCCCTTCTACCTCCTCTATATTCTAAAGATAATTTTCTATCTTTAAATATAGAGGAGATTAGGTTATAATTAAAATAATTTGGAGTACTTTTTTATATGAGGCATCGATACTATTTGGAGTACTTTTTTGATGAGGCAATTCGAAATGTTGAGAATTCTCCCCATTTATGCTATAATTTAACTGCCAGATGAGGGAAAAATTATGAGCTTTACCAATAAAGATGAAGTAAAAAATATAGCTGTAAACAGAAAAGCACGACATGATTATCATATATTAGATACTTACGAGGTAGGGTTGGTTCTAAAAGGGACAGAAGTAAAATCTTTAAGGGAAGGTAAAGTTAGCTTACGGGAAAGTTTCGCTCAATTTGAAAATAACGAACTTTATATAATGAATATGCATATTTCACCTTATGCCTTTGGTAACATGTTCAATGTTGGCCCCAGAAGGAAACGTAAATTACTTATGCATAAACGAGAAATTAACCGTTTAAGAGGGCAGGTTGAGGAGAAAGGTTTAACCCTGGTGCCTTTGCGAATTTATTTTAAAAGAGGTCACGCTAAGATCGAATTAGCTCTGGCTAAAGGAAAAAGGTTATACGATAAACGACAAGCATTAGCTGAAAAAGATGCCCAAAGAGAAGTAGAAAGAGAATTAAAGATTAAAAAATGGGGGCGATAGGTTTCGACAGGGATAAGAGAGGTAAGAACAGCGGGTCGAGGTTCCATGTCCTCGTAAAACCGTGGAAAAACATTAATTGCTAACGATAGAACAGAATTAGCATTTGCAGCCTAATTAGGCTGTACGTCTGTAAAGGTCTTTTGTCTACGAGACCTTTATGGGTGTAACCTAAAGTGGACTATCTTTTACCTTACTGCCCTGGGAGGTAGAAGAGAAAATTAAGGGCTGGCTCAATTTACATCCTGTCTATGGGAGGTAAAAAGAGCGAGAACCAAATTATAGACTACACTCGTAGCGGTTTTTACCGAAATATCTTTGGACGCGAGTTCGAATCTCGCCGCCTCCACCATTTTATAGATAAATATTAGCTCTTTGAGGAATCCATTCCTCTGTCATTGCGAGCCCTGATTTATCAGGGCGTGGCCAATCTCATCATTTCCTTTATATCTTTCATCCTCATTCCCGTTTGGACTTATGTTGTTCCCACGAAAGTAAGAATTCATCTTATCTCTTTCATCTAAACGCTATTTACTAACGATTAGTACACCCCGCAACTATTTTTTACAAAAAAGGGTTCAAATCCTAATTGCGAAAGATACAGTATACTATTTCCTGTTCCCTTTAAAGATATGATAGATTTCTTATTATCATTTTTAGTTAAAAATTGGTTATATTTCTATAATAATAAGAAAGTGATAATAATATAAAAAACGAGATGATTGGCTGGAACTTCAAAACTATATTAAGGCAATGAATTTTGCGATTGAGGCTGAAAAAAGGATGTTGCGGGGACAGTTCTATTGACAATATAATATCAAAATAGGATAACAGGAAACAGAAAAAATGTGATTCGGGGAGTCTATTTATGATAAATATATAATCTGGCGTTTTCTTTTGATATGGAGGTTAAAATTATGAAAAATTAAAAGTGGATCTGGAAATGATTGCTGAGATAATGAGAAATGTAGACCGAATTGATATGGACTTTTATCTTAATAAAGAAACAGGAGAGGTTGTTGTTACCTCAGAGGAAATATTTAGATATGCAGAAGAAGATGAAGATAAGATAAGAGAAGATTTACCTGATTGGCAGAAAAAGGAAGTTAAATTAGCCCAGGATATATTATTTAATAACCCTGATCGTTATATTTGCATCCCTGAGAGGCCATCATATGAAGGATATAATTTAATGGTTGAATTTGCCGAGAAGGTGGAGGATGAATTATTAAGGGAAAAATTGAGCATAGCCTTAGATGGGAAGGGAGCTTTCAGGCGTTTTAAAAATGTAGTAGGTGATTATCCTGATTATGAAAAAGAATGGTTCAAATTTAGAGATGAAAGGATGAATAAAAAAGTTATTGAGTGGTTAAATAGTATCGGGGTCGAGTCCATATGGAAAGGAAAAAGATGAAGTATTTATTCTTGTTATAGTGAAACATGAAGATGCCTTTTAAGAAAAAGCGAGAGAATAAATAGGTACAAACACCTATTTATTACCATATATTAAAATATCTAATGTTTTGGGTGTTAATCGTATCACGGACGGTTTAACTGACAATATAATATAAAAATTTTAAAAGAGTATTTCTATACCATGAAAATATATTTCATGAGTCTCTTGCTTTTTTAACTAACTTTTTTTACTATTTAATCCAACGAATTGGCTATTATACAGATCAGCATAAAATCCATTCTGTTTTAGTAATTCTTTGTGGGTTCCTTTTTCAATAATACTTCCTTCGTTCATAACCAAAATTAAGTCTGCATTACGAATAGTAGATAGTCTATGAGCAATCACAAAACTGGTTCTCCCTTTCATAAGGGCAAGCATAGCCTTTTGAATATGAATTTCTGTTCTGGTATCAACACTGCTTGTCGCTTCATCGAGAATCAATATGGTCGGATCAGCTAAAATAGCCCGTGCGATGGTCAGTAATTGTTTTTGACCTTGAGAAAGATTACTAGCTTCTTCATTTATAATAGTATCGTAGCCATCAGGAAGTGTTCTGATAAAGTGATCAGCATAAGCCATTTTTGCTGCCTGGACAATTTCCTGTTCCATAGCATTGTCCCGACCATAGGCGATATTCTCTTTAATGCTTCCCTTGAATAACCAGGTATCTTGAAGGACCATTCCAAAAAGACTTCTCAATTCACCACGTTTCATATCGCGAATATCTATTCCATCAAAGGTGATTTTTCCGTCATTAATTTCATAAAAACGCATCAGTAAATTAACCAATGTTGTTTTTCCAGCTCCAGTAGGACCTACAATGGCAATAGTTTGACCTTTTTTAATATCCATATTCATATCATTTATGAGTATTTTTTCTGGATTGTATCCAAATTTAATATGCTCAAGCTTTATATTGCCTTGAGGTTTATCTGAATGAATCATATCTTTTTTATCCGGTATTTGCTCAGATTCATCGAGAACTTCAAAGACACGTTCAGCAGCCGCAATGGTTGATTGAATAATATTGGCAATGTTAGCTGTTTGAACGATCGGTTGGGTAAATTGCCTGGAATATTGAATAAATGCTTGAACATTACCAATGGTTATAGTACCTTTAGTCACCAAAATTCCACCCAGGATGGCAATAAAGACATAACCCAGATTACCAATAGCACTCATCAAGGGCATAATAATCCCCGATATGAATTGAGCCTTCCATCCAGCATCATAGAGTTGATCATTCACTTTATTGAATTTATCGATGGATTGCTTTTCATAATTAAAAGCTTTGACTATTTTGTGGCCAGTGTACATTTCTTCCACTTGACCATTTAATTGACCTAAAAATTTTTGTTGTTTGGCAAAGAATTTTTGTGATTGCCTGGCAATAACTTTAGTAACCAAAAAACTTAAAGGCAAAGTAACGAAAGCAACTAAAGTTAACAGCGGGCTAATGGTTAGCATCATTACTACTATTCCGATTAGGGTTACTATAGCAGTAATTAATTGAGTAATACTTTGTTGAAGAGTGTTACTGACGAGATCAATATCGTTGGTCACCCGACTGAGTATTTCTCCATGAGTTCTTCCATCAAAATACTTTAAAGGCAATTTTGACAACTTAGAGCTAATATCTTTTCTCATATTGTAAACGGTTTTTTGCGCCACATCAACCATAATATACTGTTGAATATATTTAAATATAGCACTGATGACATACAACCCGATTAAGATGAAAATAATATTTAAAATATATTTAAAATCAATGGTTGCATTAGGGACATTTCTCATTTTTAGGAGAAACCCTTCAAATAATTTGGTGGTCGCCCGTCCCATAATTTTTGGACTGATGATACTGAAAGTTGTACTGGCTACAGCCGCCAGGAAAGCAATGATAAGCTTCACTCTATGAGGTTTTAAATAATCGAGTAATCGTTTTAAGGTTCCCCTAAAATCCTTAGCTTTTTCTACCGGTATAGCCATACTTCTATGACTTCCAGGACCACGGCCTAATCCCTTAATTGGCGTTCCCTGTTTTATATTTTTTTTACTCATGCTAACTTCTCTTCTGAGAGCTGTGAAGCCACGATTTCCCTGTAGACTTTGCAGGTCTTGATTAACTCTTGGTGTTTACCTATACCTACAATTTTGCCCTCATCTAAAACAATAATTTGGTCTGTATCCATAACAGTGGTAACTCGTTGAGCAATAATTAAAGCGGTAGCATTTTTTATCTCTTTTTTAATTGCTACTCGTAATTTTGCCTCTGTTTTAAAATCAAGAGCGGAAAAAGAATCATCAAAAATATAGATTTCAGGATGTTTGGCCAAAGCTCTGGCAATAGCTAATCGTTGTTTCTGTCCCCCTGAGATATTAGTTCCCCCTTGGGCAATTGGAGAATCATAACCTTGTTTCGTAGTAGAAATAAATTCTGCTGCTTGAGCAATTTCGGCTGCTCTGACAATTTCATCGCGAGATAAATTATTATTTCCAAAACTAATGTTTTCTGCAATAGTTCCCGTAAAGAGAACGGCTTTTTGAGGAGCTAATCCAATCTTGGCACGTAATTTTTCTTGAGTTAACTCTCGGATATCAACACCATCAACTAAAATACGACCCGAGGTTACATCATAGAATCTTGGAATAAGATTAACCAGGGTTGATTTTCCGGAACCTGTGCTTCCGATAATCGCCGTTAATTCCCCCGGCTTAGCACTAAATGAAATATTCTCAAGAACCGGTTCTTCCGCACCTTGGTAACAGAAGCTAACCTTATCAAATTCCAGATAACCTCTTTTTTTTATTTTTTGTATTATAGGACCTTCTGATTTAGGACCATTATCTCCTTTCTCTAACTTATTTTCTTTCAAAGTTAAGGGATCCTTAATTTTTGGTTCAACTTCCAAAACTTCATTAATCCGGTTTGCCGATACTGCTGCTCGGGGTAGCATGATAAACATCATTGAAACCATAATTAAAGAAAACATAATCTGTGATGCATATTGAATAAATGCCATTAAATCCCCGACTTGCATACCACCATTATTAATTCGTATACTTCCGAACCAAATAATAGCTACAATGGTCAAGTTAAGAATTAACATCATTAAAGGCATTAAAATAGCCATCAGTTTGTTAACTTTTATAGCTGTTTCCGTTAAATTAAGATTGGCTTTATGGAATTTTTTCTTTTCATAAACTTCCCGATTAAATGCCCGAATAACCCGTATACCGGTTAAATATTCGCGAAGAACTAAATTAAGCTTATCTAATTTAATTTGCATTGATTTAAAAAGAGACATACTCTTCTTGGCGACGAAAAAAATTATAATGCTTAAAATTGGTAAGATAACCACAAAGATCAGAGACAATTTAGCATCCTTTGAAACGGCCATAATAATACCACCGATAAAGAGCAACGGTGCTCTTAAGAACATTCTAAGCATGGTTACTACTAATTGCTGAATTTGGGTAATATCGTTGGTTGTTCTAATGATAAGAGAGGCCGTCCCTTTTTCATCAAATTCTTCCAAAGAAAAACTTTCTACTTTGGTAAATACTTTTGTCCGAAGATCTCTTCCGAATCCAGTCGCTACTTTAGCTGCCAGGTAGCTTCCTAAAACGGAGCTAATCATAGCAATGACGGCAAACAGAATCATCCGTCCTCCAGTTCTTATAATATAATTAATATCCCCCTTGACCACTCCTATATCTACAATATCTGACATAAGTGTAGGCAAATATAATTCCGAAAGTGATTGTAAAAAAACAAAAACTATAACCCCTATTATTAATAAGGTATAGGGTTTTAAGTTTTTTAATAATTCAATCATTACAAATTTGCTCCTGTGAGTGAAATTTTTGTATTTTTAATTTTATAAAACTTTTTCTACTATCTAGTCATCTAATTTACTAAAAATTTTTTGTATCTCTTCAAAGCTATCATTTAATTTCTGTATATCTTCATCTTCAAGTACTTCCAATTGCTTTATTATCGATTTTTTTAAATTTCTCTTGTGAAATTCAAGAAATTCTTTTCCTTTTGGTGTAATCATCAAATTGATAATCCGTCGGTCGTTTTCATCTGTTTGTCTTTCCAATAAACCTTCTTTAATTAATTTATCAGCCAAAGCAGTCATATTCGGATTTGAAATTAACAATTTTTGACCATAATAGCGCATGGGTTTGCCACTGTCTTTCTTGATATACATTAGCAATTGTAAATGCTGTCTGGGTGGTTTATTAGAACAAACCTTTCGAAAAAATATTTTATGAAATAAAGGTATATACTTAATAAGATATTCAATAGTTTGATTTCGATCAACTTTTTGACTCACGTTCTCACACCCCCTTTTTATAAATTTATGGTTATACTTTATAACAATTATAAAACAGAACTATTATAAAATATACCTTTATCCTTTGTCAATCTTTTTTAAAAAAGGTTTTACTTAAAAAATAGGGACATATCCTATTTTATGGCAGGTACTTCCAAAATACTTCATATATATTACTGATTTGGGAAGATACTCGAACCAGTTCGAATCGTTAGGCGAAATTTTGAGAGGAAAAAGAGATGTAGAGAGGAGGGGAAATTCAAGCTTCACAAGTTCAGAAAATAATTCTAAAATACACGGTTTGTGAATGGAAAGAGATTTAAAACATCCCTCTCTGGAGTCCAAAAAACTTAAGGGAACAAATTCTATTTGTGAAGCAAGAGCCTCTAAAAGCTTAAGAAACACCTTTAACTTAAAAGGGAAGTTAATTATTCTTAGAACTGTGGGGGAGCATAAAATATTAAATCGACCTTAGTAAATCTTTTGTTATACAACCTTTTATTTATAAGGCTTTCCTGAGCACGACAGAGGACAGTTCTGTAATTAAAAAAAGAGAAAAAGAGAGGAACAGGAAAACTGATATTTTAGTAAATAAGGGAGATAAATATATATAGAATTAGAGCATTATCAATTTTTATAGGAAAAAATAGTAAGGCTCTAAAACGCAGTAAACATAAGGGTTTCTGCGTTTTTTTGTTATATGGGATGGTGATAGCACTTCTAAAATATGGAGAAAATAAGGCAAAAAGGGCTAAAAACTCTATTTTTATGAGGCTGAAAGCCTATTTTATAAGGGGGTTGAGTGAGGTTTTGGAGTAGGGGCGTATAGCGATACTCAATACTCAATACGCTATATGAAGTAATAATAAAGTTGGATTTTTGGGGGCAAATGTAGTAATATAATAAAACGCTTAACACTGATAAAATAATACTAAAAAGTATAATACAATATAAAATAAGGGGACTGATTTATGGATCACGAAGAGTCTAAAACAATGGTTAATTTTGTTCAGGAGATTATTAATCAAGACAAAAAAACGAATAAATACCATGGGAGGGTTCATCTTCGGTTTCCTCCGGAACCTAATGGATACCTGCACATCGGTCATGCCAAGTCTATCTGCTTGAATTTTGGTTTGGCTGCACAAAATGGTGGTCTATGCAATCTCCGTTTTGACGATACAAACCCCAGCAAGGAAGATGTGGAGTATATTGATTCTATAATTAACGATGTTCGCTGGCTGGGATTTGACTGGGATGATAGGCTTTTTTATGCTTCCGACTATTTTGAAAAGATGTACGATTACGCCGTTCGTCTAATTAAAGTAGGTAAGGCTTATGTGTGTGACCTGAGCCCTGAAGAAATCAGGGAGTACCGGGGAAGTTTCAAGGAGACGGGAAGAGAAAGCCCATATCGCAACCGTTCTATGGAAGAGAATCTGGATTTATTTCGACGTATGCGGGCTGGTGAATTTCCTGACGGCTCCCGGGTGTTGCGGGCTAAAATTGATATGTCTTCACCTAATCTGAATATGAGAGATCCCATTCTTTACCGTGTTTTAAAGGCTACTCATCACCGGACGGGGGACAAGTGGTGTATTTATCCTATGTATGACTACGCTCATCCTCTTGAAGATTATTACGAAAAGATTACCCACTCCATCTGTACTCTGGAGTTCGAAGACCATCGCCCTCTGTACGATTGGGTTCTCGATGCCTTGAATCTTCCTGATTCACCCCAGCAGATCGAATTTGCCCGTCTTAACTTAACTAACACGGTGATGAGCAAACGGAAGCTTCGTAGGCTGGTGGAGGAAGGTTATGTAGCTGGATGGGATGACCCTCGGATGCCGACTATAGCCGGTTTGCGGCGCAGGGGCTACACCCCGGAGGCTATCCGAAACTTTTGCGAGCGTATCGGGGTAGCTAAGACTAATAGTGTAGTGGATATCCGCTTCCTGGAACACTGTATACGTGAGGATTTAAATGTAAAGGCTCCCCGGGCGATGGCAGTACTGCGGCCTTTAAAGCTGGTTATTAATAATTATCCTCGCGATATGTTGGAAGAGATGGAATCAGAAAATAATCCTGAGGATTCTACTGCCGGGAAGCGTAAGATACCTTTTTCCCGGATTCTTTACATCGAACGGGACGACTTCTGTGAAAACCCGCCGAAAAAGTATTTTCGTCTGGCTCCCGGTCGTGAGGTCAGATTAAAAAATGCTTATATTATCAAATGTGAAGGATTTGTTCGAGATGAAAAAACGGGAGAAATAAAAGAAGTACACTGTACATATGATCCGGAAAGCAAAAGCGGTAAGCCGGGTGCTAAACGTAAAGTAAAAGGAACTTTACACTGGGTTTCCGCAGACCATGCTTTGAAAGCGGAAGTGCGCTTATACGAGTACCTTCTGCTGGATCAGAACGAGAGATCGGAAGAGCAGGAGGAAGGGGAAGATTTTATAAAGCAGCTTAACTTAAATTCCCTGGAAGTGTTAACTGATTGCTTAGTGGAGCCCAGTTTAGCGGAAGCGGCATCCGGAAGCAGATACCAGTTTATGCGAAAAGGTTACTTTTGTGTGGATCCCGATTCAACTTCGGATAAGTTAGTGTTTAACCGAATTGTATCTTTACGGGATACTTGGGATAGAATTCTTAAAGCTGGTAAAAATTGAATAATATGAGCTAATCTGTTATAAATAGATAAGTAAAAAGTTATTTTAGGCGGAAAATATTTATGGAATTTGTAAAAGAGAAGAAATTAAATTTTATTATCAGTATAGCCATTGGTCTTGTCATTCTATTTTATGTATTAAGTAAATTGAAGTGGTTATTTATATATTTTAGTATCGCCTTAATTTTAGCTTATTTCTTCGACCCTTTATATAAATTTCTTCTTAATAAGAGGGCCCCGAAAGTATTGGCTATTATTGTTGTTTTTGGGATAATAATTACCTTGTTAATCCTGGTTATATTTTTTCTAATTCCCAGCGTGGTCAATCAACTTAATGTATTATATAATGAAATTCCTGATTTAGCTGAAAATTATCAGAATCTAATTTTGTCTTTAAAACCCCAACTCTCGAAATTTATAAATCCTGCTGATGTAGAAGCTTTAATTAAAGAAAACTTATCTGAACTGCAAAAAATTATATTGGGTTTTTCACAAAAGATTATAATTTACCTATCTAACATAGTATCCAGCATAACTTTTGGTATAGTAATTATACCTTTAATTTTATTTTATCTGATGAGAGATATGGCTATATTTAAGAAAAATTTATCTACTTTTGTATCCAAGAAAAGAAAAGAAGAATTTGGGGTAGTAATGAAAGAGATCGATAATGTTCTCAGTGGTTTTATCCGCGGTAGGATTATAGTTTGTTTTATTGTAGGAAGTATAATAGGGGTTGGATTATATTTCTTAAATTTAAAGTTTGCTTTGATTATAGGCATAGTTAGCGGAGTATTAAATTTTATCCCTTATTTAGGACCTATTATAGGAGTCATTTTGGCTTTAATTTTTGCCCTGGGTCAACCCTGGTGGGTATTATTAATGATTGTAATTTTATTTATTTTTGCTAATCAGATTGAAGCAGTACTTCTCAATCCTAATATTTTAGGTAAGGAATTAGGTCTTCATCCTTTAACGGTAATTCTATCGATTTTAATCTGTGGTCAGTTGTTAGGAATATTAGGAGTATTAGTGGCTGTTCCTTTGGCAGCTATTTTGAAAGTTTTAACTATCAGATATTTAGTCCAGGAGGGATAGAATAGGTTATATGAAAAAGATATTCTGCATAATTTTAATAACAGCTTTATTTGCTATTTTATTTCCTCTTTCTTCGACTTTCGCCCAATCTTCAGAAATAAAGATATTGTTAGATAATAAACCTCTCGAAACCGTTGTCCCTTCAGTTATCGTGAATGACCGATTATTTGTTTCGGCTCGTAATGTGGTGGAAGCTTTAGATGGAAGGATTACCTGGTTTCCTGCTTTAAAGTTGATGACTATAAATATTAATGGTCACACAGCCCGTTTAGTAATCGATGACCCTTCTTTAGAGATAGATGAAAAGGTAATTTCTCTGGAGATGCCAGCAAGAATTCTCGATAATCGGGTAATGATTCCCTTAGAAGTGATAAAACTTATTGCCGAAGTAGATATTAAATGGGAGAACCAGACCAAGACTTTATCTATTAATACCATAAGACCTTATCTATTAAAAGTTAGAAGTTATTCTCACCCCGATAAAACCAGAGTAGTAATAGATTTATCTGAAAAGACAGAATTTAGAGCAGATAGATTAGTAAATCCGGATAGAATTTTTATCGATATAATGGGTTCTATTGTAAAGTTGGAAGATGCTTTTAAACAGATAGAGATAAATGATGGGGTGATAAAGACAGTAAGGGCAGTTCAATTTAACGAGGAAATTACCAGAGTTGTACTTGACCTTTATCAGGAAGCCAGATATGATATTTTTAGCCTTATTGAACCCGATAGAGTAGTGATTGATATATTCAAACCAGGTGAAAAGGCAGCCATTTCTGAAACTCTTCCCGCTAAACCCGAAGAAAAACCTGCTCCCGGACCTGAGATAACCGGCAAGAGAGTAGTAATTATTGATCCCGGTCATGGGGGAAAAGACCCCGGAGCGATCGGACCTACTGGCTTGAAAGAAAAAGAAGTTACTTTAGGAATCGCTCTTCATTTAGAGAAATTGTTAAAAGGGGCCGGTATTCCCACTTATTTAACCAGAAGTAAAGATGAGTTTGTTTATTTGGAAAATAGAACAAATTTCGCTAATCAAAAAAATGGTTTTATATTTGTAAGTTTACATGCTAATTCAGTTATCAAGCATCGCCCTAGTGCTGAAGGAATAGAGACCTTCGTATTAAGTTCCAAATATATCGGTGCTTCTGCCAGAGATGTAGCAGATAGAGAAAATAGAGCCAGTAGGGCTCACCCGGAGGTAGATACTGATTTAGCCTTAATTATCGCTGACCTGGAAGAAAGCGCTAATATTAAATATAGTCTCGATTTTGCAGAAATTGTACAGAAAAAATTAGTAAATTATTTAAAATTAGAAGATAGGGGAGTAAAACAAGCTCCATTTGTAGTACTAAAGGGAGCAAATATGGTAGCTGTTATTGTAGAGGTTGCTTTTATTTCTAATCCTAAAGAGGAAAAATTATTAAAAGACAACGAATTTAAGCAAAAAAGTGCTCAGGCCCTGTTTGAAGCAATAAAATATTATATAGAAAATACCCCTGATAATGGTGTATAGGATTAATTATTATGGCTAAAAACAGAAAGTCAAAGAAGAAAAAAAATAATCTAAAAATCATCTTTATATTGTTAGTATTTGTGCTAATTATAATTTTTAGCTATATCATTTTTAATAAATTTATTGTTCCTGTCTGGGAAAGATACAAGGAAAAGCCCATTGTTACCAAAGAAGTCCCCTACAAAGAAGAAAGAAAAGAAGTTCAACCTGTGCCGACAGAAGAGGTGATCGAAGTTAACCTTTATTTTTCTGATTCTAAAGCAATGTACTTAGTACCTGAAAAAAGAAAAATATCTCAAATCCCTTCTTTAGCCAGACAAGCAGTTATTGAGCTGATAAAAGGTCCGGAAAATTCCGATCTTTATCCTACAATTCCCGAAGGAACTCAAATCAATGAAGTATATATTGCTGATGATATTGCCTATATAGACCTATCTGAGGAAATATTTAAAAATCATCCCGGAGGAAGCAGTGGTGAATTAATGACCATCTATTCTATAGTCAATACTTTAACTGAAATCCCTCCGATTAAAGGTGTGCAAATATTAGTGGAAGGAAATGAGATGAAGAGTTTAGCCGGACATATAGATATCAGTATGCCTTTGCTTAGAGACGAAGATTGGATTAAACCAGAAAACTAAAATGGATAATATAGAAAAATAAGGAGTGATAAAGATTAATATTGCTGATTTATCTCTAATTTTTAGAAATGAGATTATATTAATTGCTTTTATAACCTGGGTTTTAAATCAGAGCTTAAAGCTAATGGTATTTTATATTACCGAAAAAAAATGGGATATTGGGAGATTTATCGGGGCAGGAGGGATGCCCAGTACTCATTCCGCCCTTTCTATGTGCGTGGCTACCACCATTGGTTTAAAAGAAGGTTGGGAATCTACTTTGTTTGCTTTAGCTCTAGTCATAGCTTTTATTATTATGGCCGATGCAGCCGGGGTAAGGAGAGAGACCGGAGAGCAAGCTAAAGTATTAAATAAAATTGTTTTAGAATTTTTTAAGGAAAGAAAGATCAGAGATAAAAATTTAAAAGAATTAGTTGGACACACTCCTTTTGAAGTTATAGTAGGAGCCTTTATAGGAATTGTAATGGCCTGGATATTATGTCAGGTAATTTAGTTTTAACAGATAGAATTTCAGCCCGAGAGGTGAATTTATAGATTTGAAAAAAGCAAAGAAAGAACGCTTGGATATATTACTGGTTGAAAAAAGGTTTTTTACCACTAGAGAAAAAGCTAAAAGTGCGATAATGGCCGGAGAAGTTTTAGTTGATGGAGAAAAATTCAATAAAGCAGGACGAATAGTTAAATTCGATAGCAATATTTCAGTAATAAAGAAAGAAATTGCTTATGTAAGCAGGGGTGGAGAAAAATTAGAAAAAGCTATAAAAGAATTTAACATTTTGGTCAAAGGAAAGAGAGTAATAGATGTTGGTGCATCTACAGGGGGCTTTACTGATTGCCTCTTAAAATCTGGAGCTGAGAAAGTTTATTGTGTAGATGTAGGCTACGGACAGTTAGCCTGGAAACTGCAGAAAGATAGTCGAGTCGTAGTTATAGACAGAACTAATATAAGATATCTTACTTCTAATAAATTTGATGACCTTTTTGAATTAGCTACCATAGATGTCTCCTTTATTTCATTAGATAAAGTTCTGCCAGCGGTGTATAATTTAATTAAGGAGAAAGGAGAAGTGGTGGCTTTAATCAAACCACAGTTCGAAGCAGGCCGGGAGTTTATTCAAAAGGGCGGATTAGTAAAGAAGGCAGAAGTTCATCAGATGGTAATTGAAAGAGTTGGCGATAAGGCGCAAGAAATGGATTTTAGTATTCAAGGTCTAACCTTTTCTCCCTTAAAAAAGACTTCCGGTAATATAGAATATCTCATCTATTTAGTAAAAAATACTGGAAAAGATAAGATAAATAATTTTCCTCAAATTGTTGAAGAAGTGGTAAAACAAGCTCATCAGGAACTTTCTCCTAAAAAATAATATTTGGAGTGAAGTTTTTGAACATAAACGAAAATGGTGTTTTAGTCTTTATATTATTTATTAGCGGAGGGATGATCTGCCTGGTTCTATTTATCAAGATAGGTAATTGGTTAAGAGCTAAGAGATTAAGGAAGAGATTTTCTAAAAGCAGGCAAGCGGAAAAAGAAGCAGAAAAAATATTGAGGAAAAACGGTTATGCGATTATAGATGCCCAAAAAAGCAAACCACTCTTTATAACTATCGGCGATAAGATTCATCGCTACTTAGTGCGGATAGATTATTTAGTGAGAAAGGGAGGAAAAGTTTTCGTAGTAGAAGTCAAAAGCGGAGAGAAGATTCCTTATATTACTAACCGGGAGACCCGAAGACAGATGTTAGAATATTATCTTGCTTACCAACCGTGCGGTATACTCTTATTAAATATGAAAAATAAGAGTATTTCTGAAGTTAAGTTTCAATTCGAAAGCACTATGCGTCAAAAGGCAATAAAGCTAGTATATTTTTTAGCAGGAGCAATTTTTAGTTTGGTCTTATATTATTTACTTCAAGGAGGGTGAAGATGAAATTAGACAGTGTTGGTTTAATAGTGAATTATAAAAAAGAAAAGACTCGGGAAACAGCCTGTAGGATAATTGATTGGCTAAATTCTAAAAAACTAAAAGTGTGTATAGAGGGAAAAAAAGGTAAAGAAATAGGAAAGGAAGAATTAAACTGCCCTACCGAAAAATTTCTTAAAGAAGTTGATCTAATAATCTCTTTGGGGGGAGACGGAACTCTCCTTAGAACAGCTAGAGTAGCCGCTGCCGAAGATATACCGGTTTTTGGAGTGAATTTAGGAGGATTGGGCTTTTTGACTCAAATTGGCATCGATGACCTGGAAAAGTCTTTAGAGAAACTGTATCAGGGGAGATATTTCCTTGATGAGAGAATGATGTTAAATTGTACAGTGAAAAGAAGAGGAGAAGAGATTAAAAAATTTACAGCCTTAAATGATGTAGTTATAGGTAAGGGAGCTTTTGCCCGAATTATCTGTTTAGCTACCTATGTCAATAATGATTATGTTATTACTTATTCAGCAGATGGATTGGTTGTATCTACTTCTACAGGTTCTACTGCTTATTCTCTTTCTGCTGGCGGTCCTATTGTCAATCCTAATATAAGTTCTATAATACTTACCCCTATCTGCCCCCATACTTTATCTGCTCGGCCTTTAATTATTGGTGAAAATGACCAAGTAAAAATAAAATTGGAATCAAGCGAAGAAAAAGTAATGGCAACTATAGATGGGCAGGAGGGCTTTATTTTAAAACCAAAGGATGAAGTGATAATAAAAAAATCAGACCATAAAGCTTATTTAATTACTTTTAAAGAAAAGAGTTTTTATGCTATTTTACGGGAAAAATTAGGATGGAGTGGACAGATAAATAAGTAATCAAATTACCGTATAGCGTATAGCATTTAGTATTTAGCGAGGAGGAGTTAATTGGTTATAACCAACTAACTAGCTATTATGACTAATAGACTAATATATTGACTATATTATGAGGTGGATACAGAAATAAATGTTATTTCAGCTAAATATAAAAAATATGGCCTTAATAAAAGAATTAAATATCGAATTTGAGGAAAAATTAAACGTTCTAACGGGTGAGACCGGAGCCGGGAAATCTATTATTATAGAAGCAATAGATTTAATTTTAGGAGGTTATGCTGCTACTGATTTAATTCGAGACAGAGAGGATAGTTTAGTAGTTGAAGGTCTGTTTCTGTTGGCTCCCCAAGAAAAAGAGTTAATAAGTAATTTAAATTCAGACATAGAAATTGTTGATGAAGAGGGATATTTACTTATTAGACGGGAAGTTAATAAGAAAGGACGGAATAAATGTTGGATTAACCGAAAATTAGTAAATTTATCCTTGCTTCAGGATATTGGAAATATTTTAGTTGATTTACATGGTCAGCACAATCATCAATCTCTTTTAGATTCGTCCAGACATATAGATCTAATGGATAATCTGGGAGGAGATAAAATTATTAAATATAGAAAAGAATTATTTGATACTTATCGAATGTGGCGAGATAAGAAAAAAAAGTTATTTCAGTTGACAAAAGATAGAGAGGAAAATTTAAAACGGATAGATTTTTTAAAATTTCAATTAGAAGAAATAGACAAAGCTTCTTTAGTTAAAGATGAGGATAAGGTTTTAGAAGAGGAAGAGATGGTATTAAGAAATGCCGAGAAGATAATTGAGGCCATGGAAAAAGCTAATTTTATTCTCTACGAAGGTGGATCAGAACAAGTCTCAGTAAGAGATTCTTTAAGCGAAGTTACTACAGATTTAGGGGAGATTTCTCCCTTAGACCGGCGGATAGAGAAGATAAGAGAAAATTTAAAAGAGATAGGCTACCAATTTGAGGATATTGTTAATGAAATTGTAAAGTATAAAGACGAAATAGAATTAGATAGCCAAAAATTAAAAGAAGTTGAGGGAAGATTAAATCTGATTAATAATTTAAAGAGCAAATATGGTTCTACCATAGAAGAAATATTGCAATATCGTCAAAAAATATACCGGGAATTAGAAGACATTGATTATAGCGAAGATAAGGTAAAAAAGTTAAAAGAAGAGATCGATTCTCTGGAAAATAAAATATCTGCTATTTCTCACCATCTAAATGTAAATCGGAGAAAAATTGCCGAGGATTTAGAGGAGATGGTGATAAGAGAATTAGAAGATTTAAATATGAGGAAATGTCAGTTTAAAGTTTCAATTAATAATTACGAAGATGATAACGGAATAGAAATAGAAGGGGAAAAATATAAAGTAGGTCCAAAAGGGATAGATGATATTGAGTTTATGATTTCTCCTAACGTAGGAGAAAGACTGCGCCCTTTAGCTCGAATTGTTTCAGGAGGAGAAGTTTCGAGAATTATGTTAGCTTTAAAATCAATCCTTTCAGAGGTTGATCAAGTTCCTACATTAATCTTTGATGAAATCGATAGCGGCGTAGGTGCACGCTTGGGTGAGGTAATCGCTCAAAAACTGAAGGCACTTTCTAAAAAAAGACAGGTAATTTGTGTAACTCACCTGCCTCAGATAGCCTGCAGAGCCGGGAGACATTTTTATATTGAAAAATATATTTTAAATAATCAGACCGGAATAACACTAAAAGAAATGAAAGGAAAAGAGCGAGTTAAAGAAATCGCTCGGATGTTAGATGGAAGTCAGATGAGTGAGATTACTATCCAACATGCCCAAAAGATGTTAAATAGATAAGATAGCGCAGAGCGTTTAGTAAGAAGGAGTTAATTGGTTACCTGGTTAGCTAGTTAAGGAGAGGAAAGGTAGAATCCAGGAGTCAGAATCCAGAATGAGATCGTATTGTATACGAATTGCTAGTTTAGAACGTATAGTTGTGGGTAGGAAGTGAAAACAAGATTAGAAAAAAGCTAAAAGCATAAAATTCGTATCTCACGAAGATGGTTAGCCAGTTTACCGGTTACCCGGTTGAAGAATTAAAATCAAACTGGTTAACTGTATCAGCTAACTCTCATATTACAACTGAGAATTTGTATTTGAAATTAACGACTATATTTAACTGGCCAACTGGTAAACCGGGTAACTGGGTAACCAAGTAACCAAATTAACTTGCAACTTGTATTTAATACTAACGACTATTCACTATTCACTATCGACTAATTCAATTGGAGAATTGGCTAATTGGAAAATTGGTATAAGGTTGTTTATTTATGAAAGAAAGAGATAATACAAATAAAGATAAATGGAGAAAAGAATTTGCCAGACAAAAAGAAATCCAGAGCACTTTAGAGGCCATAATTTATTCTACCGATGATGCTATTTCAGTAGTTGATGAAAGTGGCTTACATACCATTATTAATCCTGCTTATACCCGGCTTACTGGTTTAACAGAAAAAGATGTGTTAGGGAAACCTCCTACTATTGATATTCCTGATGAGGGCGAAAGTATGCATTTAAAAGTACTGAGAACCAGGAAGCCAGTGCATGGTGTAAGGATGAGAGTTGGACCTAATCGTAAAGAGGTGATAGTAAATGTTGCACCTGTAATAGTAGATGGAGTATTAAAGGGTAGTGTGGGAGTAATACATGATGTTTCTGAAATTGAGTATTTAAACGAGGAGTTGAAGCGGGTTAAACAAAGGGTTAGACATTTAGAATCAAAATATACTTTTGAAGATATTGTAGGAAAAAGCAGGGGAATGATTATCGCTAAAGAACAAGCCAGAAAGGCTGCCCAAACTCCAGCGACCGTTTTACTTCAGGGAGAAAGCGGAACCGGGAAAGAACTCTTTGCTCATGCCATACATCATGTTAGTAAAAGAAAAAACCAGCAATTTATTAGGGTAAACTGTTCTGCTTTAGTGGATACTTTATTAGAGAGTGAACTATTTGGTTATGAGGGAGGTTCGTTTACCGGAGCCAAGAAGACCGGAAAGAAGGGACTATTTGAAGAAGCCGACAAAGGGACTATATTTTTAGATGAAATCGGAGTGATGAGCCTGAATTTACAGGCTAAGTTACTGAGGGTTCTCCAGGAAAAGGAAATTGTAAAGGTAGGAGGAAGGAAACCTATTAATGTGGATGTTAGGATAATCTCAGCAACTAATATTGATTTAAAAAATGCGGTAAAAGAAGGAAGGTTCAGAGATGACCTTTATTACCGATTATATGTTATTCCTATTTATATCCCTCCTTTAAGGGAACGGAAAGAAGATATGCCTCTCTTGGTTAATAATTTAATAAGAAAATTTAATCAAGACTTTGGAAGAAACATAAATGGGATTTTACCGGAAGCATTAAATATATTATCGAATTATTCCTGGCCAGGAAATGTAAGGGAATTAGAAAATGTAATTGAAAGAGCAGTAATAAATATGAAATTAAGTGAAGAATTAATTTTACCCAAACATATTCCTCTTTTAACTGAATTAAATAAAGTTAAAGTAATTGAAGAAAAGCCAATTATCAGTTCTGAACCTGACAATTTAATTGATTATAATTTGGATAAAAATAGTTTAAAGAAGATAAAAGACGATACGGAAAGGATAGCCCTGATAAATGCTTTAAAGGCTGCCAATGGGAATAGTTTAAAGGCAGCAAAAAAGTTGGGAATCAGTCTGAGAAGTTTTTATTATAAAATAAAAAAATATAATATTAAAAAAGTATATGAATTCAAGTGAAAGAGAATTTACCAATTGATCGATTAAATTAGTTAACCAGTTTGCCAGTTACCCGGTTTACCAGTTAAATTAGTTGTTAGTGAATGAACCTAGCATGGAGCGTACAGCGTTTAGCGTATAGGTGCGGGCAATAAGTGTAAGAAAAATATAAAATACAAGAGAGATTAATTGTAAGTGAATAGTATTGCGTAAAGAAAATCGTCTTCAGATTTCAGTTTATTATGTTTTATGTCATTGCGAGCTCTGATTTATCAGAGCGCGGCAATCCCTGTTTGAGATTGCTTTCCTTGTATTTATGCATATTATTGCACATTGTGCAATAATATGCATAAATATGCAAATGATAATAAAAATAAAAAATTTTGATTTATTTCAAAAATGGCTTTTTACCAATTAGTAAATGGCTATTTTTTGTTTTATTAGGATTGCTCAATAAATTGGCACAAAAATTGCTTAATAATATAATTGGATATATATATGAAAAAAAATTTGAGAATATTAGTAATAAACCCCGGTTCGACCTCTACTGCTATCGCTCTTTTTGAAGATGACAAACTATTAGATAAAGAGACAATAAGACATAGTTCGGAAGAATTGTCGAAGTACAAAAAAATATTTGACCAGCACGAGCCTAGAGAAAAAGTAATTATCAATTTTTTAAAGAAAAAAAATATCGACATTAGTTCTTTAGATATTGTAGTAGGCAGAGGGGGAGTGCTAAAACCCGTTAGAAGCGGAGCATATAGAATAAATAAATTAATGCTGGAAGATTTAAAAGAAAGACCAAGGATAGAACATGCCTCAAATTTAGGAGCAGTAATTGCTTATGACCTGGCTCAAAAAGTAGGAATTCCTTCATTTATTGTTGACTCAGTAGCAGTCGATGAGTTGGAACCCATTGCTCGAATTTCCGGGATGTCTGATATTGAGAGAGAAAGTTTATGTCATGTTTTAAGTATGAAAGCAGCCGCAAGAAGAATAGCTCAGGAATTAGGCAAATCCTACAAAGAACTCAATTTAATAGTCGTTCATTTAGGAGGAGGAATCTCAGTAAGTGCTCATCGTAAAGGAAGAATGATAGATGCAAACAATGCCAGTGCAGAAGGACCATTTACCCCTGAAAGAACCGGAGGGCTACCCAGTGTAGAATTGGTAAAATTGTGTTATTCCCAAAAATACACTCTTCGGGAAATGTTAAAAAAACTTATTGGAAAGGGTGGATTAGTAGACTATCTGGGTACAAATAATTTATTAGAAGTAGAAGAAAGAATTATTAAAGGAGACAAAAAAGTTGAATTATTATATCGGGCCATGGCCTATCAAATAGCCAAAGAGATAGCGGCGATGGCAGCGGTATTAAAGGGGAAAGTGAATGCTATAGTTATTACCGGAAACGGAGCAAAAAATAAGGGAGCATTGGGCAATAGTTTTGTAGATTGGATAAAAGAAAGGATTAATTTTATCGCTCCTATTACCGTATATCCGGGAACTGATGAGATGAAAGCCCTGGCTTTAGGAGCACTTAGAGTGTTAAAAGGGGAAGAAAAAGCTCTGGAATATAAGTAAAATATTTTATACTTAAAATAAAAAGGTAAAATGAAAGCC
>DMCY01000050.1 GCA_003451675.1 Candidatus Atribacteria bacterium | reverse complement strand
GGTCAGATTGCCGGTCTGAATGCAGCCGTAAGCTTAGGATATAAATGTGATAATTATAAAGAACAGGATGAAAAATTAAAAGCGGAATTAAAAGAATTGAGAGAAAACCCTTTAAGCGAAGGGATTAAGATAGGTATAGAAAAAGCCTTGATAAGGGAGGGGAGGGATTAACTATGTTAGAAAGAAACGGCATACCGACCGATGATGATTTGGAAAAAATAATTCCGGATAAAAAAAGATTGGCTAAAGGTCCGGTAGTCATCATAGAGTGTTTTCAGAAGATACCCTGCGACCCTTGCGCCATATCCTGCAAACTTGGCGCCATAAAACCCTTTAAAGACATAAATGACTTACCCGTAGTCGATTTTGATAAATGTACCGGCTGCGGGATCTGTATCAGTTCCTGCCCCGGTCTGGCCATATTCGTAATAGACCTGAATTATTCGGAGGAAAAATCCTTAATCAAACTCCCTCATGAAATGCTCCCCCTGCCGGAAAAAGGAGAGGAAGTTTATGCTTTAGACAGAGATGGCAGCATACTGGGCAAAGCGAAAGTGGTAAGGGTCTTAAAAATTAAAAACAAGACTCACATAATTTCCCTGGAGGTCCCTAAAAGTATGGTTATGAAAGTAAGAAGTATAAAAGTGGAGGACAAAAATAATGAAAGATGAGACCATAATTTGCCGATGTGAAGATGTTACCTGGGGGGAAATCAGGCAGGCTTTGGAAAAAGGGTATACCACCCTTGATGAAATTAAAAAGATTACCCGGGCGGGGATGGGAAGGTGTCAGGGCAGCACTTGCCGCAGGATTATCTTAAGGGAAATCGCTCGGTTTTGTCATAAAAGTATAGAAGAGGTAGCCCTACCTACCTTCAGGCCTCCCACCAAACCGGTAAAATTAGGTACTCTGGCAGGTGATGATGATGATTAAAAGTGCAAGTGTGGTAATAATCGGTGGAGGAATAATCGGTAGTAGTATCGCCTATAATTTAGCCAAAATGGGATGTAAAAATATAGTACTATTCGAAAAAAATACTCTGGCCAGTGGCGCTACTGGCAGGTGTGGAGCAGGGATCAGACAGCAGTTTGGGACTGAAATGAACTGTATTTTGTCCCGAGAAAGTATAAAAATTTTTGAGAATTTAAGCCAAGAATTAGATTATGATATCGAACTGAATCAAGGTGGATATCTGATGCTGGCTTATACCGAAAAAGAAGTCAACCAGTTTAAGAAAAATGTAGCTTTGGAACAGTCATTGGGGATTGATGCCAGATTCATCACCGTGGAAGAGGCCAAAGAGATTGTACCCCCCTTAAATACGGAAGGTCTATTAGCCGCCACCTTCTGTCCTAGCGATGGTCATGCCAATCCCTTTAATACCAATTTTGCCTATGCCGAGGCTGCTCAAAGGTTGGGGGTAAAGATCTACAATTTTACCGAAGTAAAAGGAATTAAGACCGAAAATAACAGGATAGTTTCAGTCAATACCGATAAGGGAGAAGTGCTCACTCCCATTGTAATAAATGCTGCCGGTGGTTATTCGGGAGAAATAGGGAAGATGGCAGGAGTGGAAATACCGGTATATTCCCAAAGGCACCAGATCCTGATTACCGAACCGGTTGACCCTCTATTTAAGCCGATGTTGATGTCCTTCTCTCGCAATTTTTACTGCCAGCAAACCCCTCACGGGAGCATTATAATGGGCTTTGGCGATCCCGATGAACCCAAAGGTCACGATATAGGTACAAGCTGGCAATTTGCCCGGGAGATGGCCCAAAAGATGACCGCGGTTGTTCCCCTGTTAAAAGAGATTAGCATGGTAAGACAATGGTCAGGCCTATATAACATGAGTCCTGATTCTCAACCGATCTTGGGTGAGCATCCTCAGATAAAAGGCTTTTATATGGCGGTAGGTTTCAGCGGTCATGGATTTATGCTGGCTCCTGTAGCCAGCCGGCTTATGGCAGAGTTAATACTCAAAGGAAGGACTTCTATTCCCATTAACAAATTAGATATAGGCAGATTTGAACGGGGTGAACTGATTATCGAACCCTCAGTAGTATAGAAATTGATGGACAAAAAATTTATTCCTAATAATTATAGAAGTGAAGGAAGGAATTTGTTGTTATTTGGTTGAATATTTTTTTAAAGTTCTATATAATAAATTTGTTTACTAAAGAAATTAAGGAAGTTAAGGGCAAAAAACTTAGAGGGAAATTTAATAGGAAGCAATTAGAAGAAAGAAATTTTACAGTTAAAAATTATTTAGGATGAATAAAAATTGAAAAATTAATCCTTCAGACTAGTTATTAGTAAAATTTAATAAATGATAAAAAAGGAGGAAGCATAATTAATGTTTGAAGAAAATAAAGAGAATCAAAAATTATTAACATCTTTTGAATTTGAGCCGGGAAAAGTGGAAAAAGGTTATACTGATAGGCGTTTATACATTAACCTTTCAGAAAATAAGATTGAAGAAAAACCCATCGACCTTCAGGTGAAGGAAACCTTTACCGGAGGACGTGGTTATGGTATATGGTACTTATGGGACGCAGTTTCCTCAAAGACAAAATGGAACGACCCCGAAAATGAGATAATCTTCTGTACCGGGCCTATTTGCGGAGTTACTCAATATTCCGGTACCGGTAAGACCCACGTAGTAACTATTTCACCGGAGACAGGAACAGTTAATGATAATAATGTAGGAGGTTATCTTGCTCCTTTTTTGAAATTTTCTGGTTGGGATCTTTTGGAGATTCAAGGCAAAGCCAAAGAAGATGTGATTATTTTTATTGATGGAGATAAGGGAAAAGTTATTATTGAAGAAGTTCCGGGAATAAATTCAGATACTTATTTGCTTATCGAAAAACTGACTGAAAGATATGCTGATGATGAAAAAGATAAAAGAAATCTTAGTATTGTTTCCTCCGGAAGAGGTGCAGAAAATACTAATTTAGGAATTTTAAATGTCACCTGGTATGATGTGCGCCGCAGGAAAGTTCGGATTAAACAAGCGGGGCGCGGAGGAACAGGGAGCGTCTTTCGGGATAAGAAAATTTTAGCTATTGTTACTAAATATTCCGGAGTAAACGCGGGCTCTAACAATGCAGCTTATCCCGAACTTGTTACCAAGGCAGGACGAAGATTAACTAAAGAAATATTGGAATTAGATCATATTCAAAACGGAATGCGAGAAACAGGGACGGTTAATTTATTAGACCATATGCAGAATTATAATTGTCTGCCCGTCCATAATTATAAATTTGGTTCACACCCTGAAGCCCTTAAAATTGAAAATAAGGTCTGGCATCAGCGTGTCACCCAGAATCAGGCAGGTGATTCCTGTTGGCTGGGTTGTGCTATGCGTTGCGCTCATGCAGTAGATGATTTTGAACTGTCTACCGGTCCTTTAAAAGGAGAAAAAGTTCTGGTGGATGGGCCGGAATATGAAACTGCTGCCGGATTTGGCGGAAATTGTGGGTGTTTCGACCCTGATTTTATCTTAGAAGCGAATTTCTATTGTGATAATTACGGAATAGATACTATCGGAGTCAGCACCACTATAGCTTTTCTTATGGAGTGTTATGAAAATGATATTATAAATAAAGAAATTACCGAAGGGTTAGAGCTTAATTTTGGAAATGCAAAAGCAGCCTTAGAATTAATTCATCAGATGGCAGAAGGAAAGGGATTTGGTAAAATTGCCGGGTTAGGAATTCGACAGATAAAGAAAGTATTAGTGGAAAAATATGGGGCAGATGCAAAATTTTTGCAGGATATCGGTATGGAATGTAAGGGTATGGAATTTTCCGAATATGTAACTAAAGAATCTTTAGCCCAACAGGGGGGATATGGAATAGCCAATAAAGGACCCCAACATGATGAGTCCTGGCTTATCTTTATGGATCAGATAAATAACCAGATTCCTACTTTTGAAGACAAGGCTGAAGCGCTCCATTATTTTCCCTTATTCCGAACATGGTTTTCTATTGTTGGTCTCTGTAAATTACCCTGGAATGATATTGAACCAGAAGACAACAAACAGAAATATCACGGAATGGAAGCCGCAAAAGTTCCCGAACATGTGGAAAATTACTGCTGGCTTTTTGAGGGGGTTACCGGTAAACACCTTACTCCAGAAGAATTAATTTCCCAATCAGAAAGAGTTCATAATCTTCAAAGATTATTTAATCTGAAGATGGGTTTTGGAACTCGTGAACATGACATGATTCCCTATCGGGCTGTGGGACCGGTAACAGGCGAAGAATACGAATCGCAAAAGGAACTTTATGACCAACAGCTAAAAGAGACAATTAAATTTGATATTGAAGGTAAAACAACCGAGGAAAAGATGAAAGTTCTTCGAGCTTATCGGGAAGAACAATATCAGAAACTTTGTGATGCTGTTTATAATCGTCGGGGATGGGACTCTAATGGCGTACCAACTTTGGAGACTATTAAAAAATTAAAGATAGATTTTCCTGAAGTTTTAGAGTTGGTGAAAAAAAATCAGTCATGATTAAAATAAACGGAAGAGATAGAGAGTGGGAAGAAAATTTAACCGTTGCCCTTTTACTCGAAAGATGCAAATATACTTTTCCTTTAATAATGGTGAAGGTTAACGGTAAATATATTCCCAAGGAAAAATACAAAGATACTTTGATTATGGACAATGATGATGTTCAGGTAATCCATTCGATTGCCGGTGGATAAAAGTCTTTTAATACGGATAAATTTTAATTAAGATAGATTTATTAAAACAGGGGGTTTTTAATCCCCTGTTTTTTGTTTTATATAAAAAAATGATGCTTAATAGACAGGGGAGACGCCTATCCTGCGATATTATTAGGAAATTATATATAGTATAGCTCTATAAAAAATATTTTGTTAATAATATATTGATTTACTTTATTGGGAATTGTTTTTAATTTATTTTTACTAAATACCATATACTATATACTAATGACTAATTAATCGGTGAATCGGCCAATTGGTCAATAGGCGACTTATTTCCAAAATTTTCCTTGCAAATTTCATAAAGCGATGATATTGTTAAATAAAGTTAGGTATGCCTAATAAAGTTAGGCATACATGTACAATAAAAAAATGTTTTAAAATAAAATTAAAAATAATTATACAGGGAAGATTAAGGTTAATGACTACCCGAAACATGGAAGATTATCTGGAAGCGATATGGAATTTACAGGACGAAAAAGGATATGTAAAAGCAAAAGATATTGCAGAAAGATTAGAGGTAAGTCGTCCCAGTGTATCTGGTATGATTAAGAAGTTATCAGAAAATGAATATATAGTTTATGAAAAATATGGTGGAATTGTATTTACAGTAAAAGGCAAAAAATTAGCCCGGGAGATCAAAAAGCGCCATACTTTACTGGTAGAGTTTTTAAAGATTGTCGGGGTTGATGAACAAAATGCTCAGAATGATGCTTGCAAGTTAGAGCACGATGTTTCACCCGAAACCATAACTTGTTTACTTGAATTTGTAGAATTCATTAGCTTATTACCGGAAAGTTCCAAGTGGAAAGAAAATTTTCAAGAATATTTGAAAAAAAGAGGCTTACTGGAAAGAAGCAGTAACAAAAATATAAAATTATGAAAAAATATTGAGGGAGATAGAATAAAAAGATATGACAATTACTTTGGATTCAATAGGAGAAAATCAAAAAGCAAAAGTTGTTAGTATTTCCGGGGGATGGGGGATAAGGCAGCGCTTAGGTTGTTTAGGTATTCATCCCGGAGACATAATAACTGTAAAAAGGAGTGCTATTATGCGAGGGCCCATCTTAATAAGTGTCCATGGGAACCAGGTTGCTTTGGGTAGAGGAGTAGCCAGAAAGATTATAGTGGAGGTAGAATAATGAAAATAGCTCTTATGGGGCAACCTAATTCAGGTAAGAGTACTATCTTTAATCATGTTGCCGGATATAAAGCGGTAACTTCTAATTTCCCCGGAAAGACTGTAAAGTATGAGCTAACCAAGTTTAATCTTCTTGGCAGGACTGTTGAATTAGTAGATTTACCAGGAACTTATTCTTTGACTTCATTTGACCTAGCAGAACTTGAGGCCAGAAAATATTTATTAAAAGGTAATGTCGATGTAGTTATAAATGTAATAGATGCATCTTTGCTGAGTAGAAGCTTAGAACTCACTCTTCAGCTATTAGAACTTAAATTACCGATGGTGATATGTCTTAATATGATTGATGAAGCTGAACGTAAAGGCATTAAAATTGATATCGAAAAATTATCTAAAGTTTTTGGCGCCCCAGTAGTGCCGGCAGTTGCAATAAAAGGAAGGGGGATAAAAAAGCTGTTTTCAACGGCCTATGAAGTAGGAGAAAAAAAGAAAATAGGCAAGACCATAAATTTTAGCAAAGATGTAGAGGAGGTTATAAGTCAATTATCTGCACAAATTAAAAAGAAACAGATTGAACAGGAATTTAATATCCCTGAACGGTTTTTAGCCCTTAAGTATTTAGAAAACGATAGTTATTTTATGGAAAATTATGAAAAAAAGAGCAATGATCTTTTTAAAAAGATTGTACATTTCCAGAATATACTTAAGGAGACCCATGGCAGACAATCAGATGTAGTTATTTCCTCTGAACGGCATCACCTCTCCATGAATATATACGAATCTGTAGTTTCACTTACTAAACCTCATAAAAGTGCAATAGATTACCTGGATAATATTTTAATGCATCCATTTTTGGGGTACATTTCTTTAGGCTTAATTTTTTATTTATTTTTTAATTTAATTTTTGGTGCCGGGAAAATAGTAGAAGAACCATTGCTGGATTATTTTTATAGGCTAATTCCTTTAATAGAAAAGAGTATTAATCCAAACACTCTATCATTTTCAATAATTAGTGGTATTATCCAGGGGTTAGCCGGCGGGATAGCTATTGTCTTGCCTTATTTATTCCCCTTTCTGTTTGGCTTGGCTATTTTAGAAGATTTAGGTTATTTGCCTCGCGTAGCTTTCCTTTTAGACGCGTTTTTACACAAGATTGGTTTACATGGTAAAGCAATTATACCTTTTATATTAGGTTATGGTTGTACTGTTCCGGCTATAATGGCTACCAGAATTTTAGAATCGGAAAGAGACCGTTTTATTGCCTCCGTACTTGCTACCATGATTCCCTGTGCTGCGCGAATGACTATAATATTTGCATTAGTGGCTTTTTACATTAGCCCTCAAGCAGCTTTAGCAATTTATATCTTAAATATTATTGTAATTATCATATCAGGAAAGATATTATCTCGCTTACTGCCGGAGATAACCCCGGGAATGATCTTGGAAATTCCGGCTTATCATATTCCCTCTATAAAAGTTGCTTTAGCCAAAACCTGGTTAAGGATGAAAGAATTTATATTTGTAGCCTGGCCTTTACTTATTGTGGGTAGTACAGTTTTAAGTTTATTGCAATATTATAAGGCAGATAATTATATAAACCAATTCCTTTCTCCTTTGACATCTTTTTTACTTGGCCTTCCAATTGTAGTGGGTACTACTCTGATATTCGGTATTCTTCGTAAAGAGCTTTCTATGTTAATGTTAATCCAGGCTATAGGAACCTCCAATGTTGCTGCAGTAATGTCTGCAACTCAGATTATGACTTTTACCATCTTTGTAATTTTTTATGTTCCTTGTGTAGCAACTATTGCGGTTCTATGGAAAGAAATTGGAAGTAAACGGACTTTCTTTACTATAGCTTTTACTTCTATTTTAGCCATTATTTTAGCCATTATTACTCGATTTGTATATTAAAATAGCACCTAAATAAATACGTATCTCGTATCTCGTGAATCGTATCTCCTATAAAATACAGTAACAAGTAATATGTAATGAGTAATGAGTAAAAAGTTAGCTAGTTAGTTGGTTACTTGGTCAACCAGTTGGTATTATAGTTACTCGGTTACCCAGTTAGCCAGTTTACCAGTTAAGACGAAGAATGGTTAGCGTCAATACGGGTAATAAGTTTTAATTCTAGACAAAGAAGTAGGGGCGTATTGCATACGCCCTCAACGATATAAACAAAATCGTAAGACAGGCGTCTTGCCTGGTG
>DMCY01000011.1 GCA_003451675.1 Candidatus Atribacteria bacterium | reverse complement strand
GGGAGAGTTAAAGCTTATTTTTCCTTATCGCAATAATTACAACTGGTATCATAACAAGAGGCGGAGCGATATTTATAAAAACTCCTTGTTCCCAGAACCCCAAATTAATGTTAATAATTCCTGTGATAATACCACTTAATACGGTGAGCGATAAGACAAAATAAAGAACCTTTCTTTTCCTTATTTTGTCTATTGCATGATCTTGTTCAGATTTTTCAGCCATTGTTTTTCTAATCTCCTTTTATTTGGATTATCTATATATATTAGAGAAATTTATTATATTTCCTTCATTTATACACAAATTAGACAGTATATGACAATGTTTTCGCAGCTTTAACCCAGCTGATGTATTATAATTAATATGTTTTAAGATGTATAGTATAGGAAAGGATACACCATAATGACCGCCGATGAACTTCGGAAATCCATCGAACGGACTAACGATCAAATATGCGAGCTGAAGCAGCAGATTAAAGAGGTAACTAATATACGGAAAAAGCTTAAGCTTCGGCGACGGCTGATAGAGCTGCAGTATTTGCAGCTATGGCATATAGATTTATTAGAGCGTGGTATTGAATAGGAAGGATGTTATCTTAGAACTTATCAAAAATATAGTTTATACATGACGGACCCTGTTGGACGGTTATGATATGCTGGTATTTTGGTTTATTGATCTTCTTTCCGGTGTAATATCCAAGATAGAAACATCCGGCCAGAAAAAGTATAACCGCTACTGCAACGGTAGTTTTCCTTAAACTCCCCACTTGGCTTTATACTCCCTTATGTTAATATAATAATGCCCTGGTCCCGGGTAAATATTAATGATGTTAACATTTTATCCACATTATGCTAATTTGACACAGGGCATTATTATACCTTCTTACCCATTTAAAAGTTTGCTAATTTCTTCTGTGTCAATTCCATTTAATTTTGCTACAACAATGGTTAGTGAGTTAATACTTCTTTGTAAATCTTTGATAACAGGTTCCAACCTTACAAGCAGGTATCCGGCCACCACCATAGGGAAACCGTAATTGGTAGCTAATTTAAAAAATTCTTCCATGAAAAATCCCCCCTTACAATACCGGTCACATGAAAAGTATTTACAAGCAGTTCCTCTAATAAAAAAGGAGGGGCGTGAACCCCCCCATCGCTACCATTTATGATTAAGAGCCGAAAAGCACGTTTACATTTGTGTCGATAATCCTGGCGCTCGCCTTGGAAACAAGGTCACCGCCGGTGGAAATAAAAATATTCTTCGTGATGATCAGGTCCATTGCAGTTTGCACCTGGGCAGCAGTTAAGTCATCTTTCGGGTTGTCAAGGCTTATAGATACGTTGTTGCCACTTTCGTTCAGAAAAGTCATCCTTAATGTCTGTGTAACAGCCATATAGGTATCCTCCTTTCGTGTTTGATCAGATTATCGTCTGTCTTCCGGGCTAGACTTCGATTAATTGAGCGTTATCCGACCTGTTGATGCTGCTCAGTGTATATTCCTGCAGTCCGGCCAGGCTGTTGGCCACGTCAAAGAGGTCCTGGTCCGCAGCGTCAGGCTTAGTGTTGCTGAGGTTTCTGCTCCGGTAGATCGGGTTGCCTTGACCGTCCACTCCGGTTTGCAGCTGCAGCCTCAGGACAGAGTTTGTAAGCACTTTGTCAACTGCCATATTATATTTCCCCCCTGTCTTTTTTAAGTGGCGGACCCCGACCGGTAAGCAAGAGCCCGCCCGAAAAAAATAAAAAGACCGGCAAATATAACCGGTCAGTTATAGTGTAATCGTTATGCTTACCTATGTCAAGGAAAAAGAATAATAACACATATATTCATTATTCTGGTATTTAACATTGGTTACCAATTAATTATATATTAAGATAGATCTACTTTTATATATTTCTTATTCTTGTTATAAAAGTTTAACATTTCCTAAGTTTGCATTTGGCTCAATTCCTAGAAATTCACGATATATTCTTTCCTTGTACTCTTGTCCTATCTCATTTATTGCAGTAATAAACGCTTGATATGTCCCAAGGCCTCCAATTTTATCCCAAAACTCATCACCTATTAGTACGACATTATCTTCTCTCATATTAAACCATCGTGCTGGAAAGCTCCAGTTATAATCTTCTTTTTTGCCATAAGGATTGTAAGGAAGTGCGTAATAAGCACCATCTATCTTTACAGGATCCATACTATAGAGTTTTAATATTTTTTCCTTACTTACTTTAGTTTGATCACTATTTGGTAATGGTGCTTTTAATTCGAAGGCGAATCTTTTATTATTATTTTTATCTTCAGCATAAACATCACAAATTATTTGGACAGGTATATCTTCTCCTCTACCTTCTAATATATAGGATAACTCAGTGTTCCAATCAGGTTTCTGTTTCTCTCCACCCTTTCTTGGATGCTCTAAAGCATTTAAAACTTCTGTGATTCTTGTTAAACGTTCTTGTTTAATATTTCCATAAATACTATGCCCTTTAACCCCGTAACCTAAGCCATAGGTAGCTGCCGCAACTGCCAAAGCCTCCCAAACGCTTCCAAATGGTGTTACAAATCTTCGTTCAAAATGAGACCCTTTAAAAATTTCATCTGGAACTAGAGCGGCATACAAAGGCTTTTCTGCATAAAATTTGTCCTTTAAAAATGGATCCTCATACAAAACCTTGTTCATTACTCTATCCATTAAGCTTTTAATAACAGACTGAATAGCATCTTTCATTCCTTGTGGATCATATAATGACATTTTTATACTCCTTTTTAAGGTTTTCGCCAAATAAAAATTGACTCATAAAACTCATTAGCCCTTCGTCCTGTGCGGCGGTTAACGTGACGGTGTAATATAGCCTCAACTTCAACTCCACTAAGTTCTGCAATTTTTTCATATAGATTCTTCCTATCACCAGCTACTACAATCATATAACTACCTGATGACATTGATTTGCAAATATTTCTAAATACTTGAGCGATTGATTCCTGATATGCTTTTTGTGCTTTTTGACTTGATCCTTTCTTTGCTGCTCCTATTTCAAGATTGCTACAATCTTCAAGATCCAATAGCTCATATGCGTAACGGTGCTGTTCATGATAATCAATTAAGCCAACATATGGTGGACTAGTTATTACACCATTAACAAATGGTATATCAGGCACACTACTATCTCCGTGGATGACTTGGATTGATGCATTTGTCCTGCATAAAGCAAATTCTTCAAGGCGATTTATCGTATCAAAACTATACCTCATTAAAAATTGCAAGGCATTATTTGTAGGTGAACAAATTCGACTATGCTTATAACACCAATATGGCTCTATTTGAGGTGATTTAGGGAAATCCAGGTCATAATGAGTAGTTAATCTTGCTGAACGTGCCGAACGGGACAAAATAATCTTTAATATTTCTTGATTTTCATATTCATCTATTAAATCGCGATAACAAAGTAATTGACGAAGTGCTTGATGATGGAACCATTTTTGTAAATATTCGCTTTTTGAAAATAATACTTTTCCCTTATCTAATTCACTTGTGTCAAAAAACGAAAGTTGATAGTCATCAGATTCGATTAGAGCATTTACTTTACCAAGAATATCTGTAATCTCTTGTTTTACTTGGTGTAAATCATATTGCTTTGTTTTTGCTTTCATTAAAAGAACATTAAATGCAGAAATATCATAACCTATTGCATTAATACCCAATTCGTTTGCTTGCACCAATGTTGTTCCTGAACCTGCAAATGGATCAAGCACAGTCTGACCAGGTTTAAAATATTTACGTAAGAATATTTCAGTTAACTGTGGAATATATTTTCCCAAATAAGGATGCAAACGGTGAACATGTTTAGTGCGCTCTCTTTCACGTAACTCAGCCTCGCGCCAATTTAGATTTAGATCGCATAAGCTAGTTGTATCTGTAACGCTACTAGGTTGAGTTGGCTTTCCTGATCCTTTGTATATGGTTACTCTGCTCTCTTCTTTTGTTAGGTCATTTGTCATGAGATTATTCAAGTTTAAATTGTTCCTCCAGACCATAACTTCCATAATCTAAACATTTATCATGGAATTATTCGCCTTATTAACTGGTTTTCCCTGCAGCAATAAGCTACGATTTAATTAAATATATCTCCTTTTTGGGCTTATGAATATCTTTTAGTAATAAAAAAATGTACCTCGCAGTATTAGAAACCATTTCTTTAACTCTCCCCCTCCCCCCT
>DMCY01000024.1 GCA_003451675.1 Candidatus Atribacteria bacterium | reverse complement strand
ATAAAGAGATAGGAGGAAGTAGAGTTTAATTTTTTTGTTTTTCAACTATGGAAAAAAGTCCGGCTTTTACTCTGGAATTTTGCTTGACTTTGAGGGCCAGAAGATATTCCCGAATAGGATTAGAATATGAGGATGTATTTCAGCAGGGAGCCCTACTCTTTATCCTGGCAGTCTATGATTATACGGAAAGACCGCCTGTTACTTTTTCGGCTTATGTTAAAAAGACGATAGACTGGAGATTATGGCTCTATTACCAGAAATATCTTAAACAAAAAATAGAAATTTCCGGCGGGCTAAAACCAAAAGAACCCCACCGGTAAGACAGGCATCTTTAAGGGAAACAGGGAGGGCACAATCCATTGTGCCCCTACAAAACCTAAAAACAGCGGGCAATAATGTCATTGCGAACGACCGCAGGGAGTGCGGCAATCTCAGTTTGAGATGGCTTCCCCTGCTTTCGCTGGGGCAGGCTTATTACATTCCTCACAATAACAGAGGAGAAAGGAGAATATTATTGAATAGATTAGAAAATATCTTACAGGAAGTAGAACTGGAAAGAGGCTATGAGCGTTTAACTAAAAGAGAAAGAAATATTATCAGTCTGTATTATCTGGAAGGATACAAGGATAAAGAAATCGCTAGTTTTTACGGAATTACCCAGCAGGTAATCAATCGTCTCCGAAAGAAAGGAATCAATAAATTAAAAATATTTTAAACTTTTTTCTGAATGGGTGCTGTAAAATCACCTTTTTTTCTTTTCTATATAAGTAGAGGGTAAATTAGTCGTTAGTGAATAGGTTAGGGACACACTTTACTTTTCACCATGCATTAAATGCGGAAATATAAAAGAAGAATGTCCCCCTTTTTTTTCAATTAGTCTAGCGGTTAAAGATGGGATTGCCGCGTCGCTACACTCCGCAATGATGGAGAAAGCATCACCCCCACCTTAATCCTCCCCCCTCAAGGGGGATGAGATTGTAATTGGTGAATTGAATTGTCTTGCTCTTGTATCTTATGTCTTTAACCAATTAACCAGGTGACCAGTTAACTAGCTAACTAATAACGACTGGAAGGAGTTAGTTTCCATGCAAATGCTAAATAGTACTAATAATATAAAAATAGCCAAACATTTCAAGCTATCCGAATTTGCCTGTCCCTGTTGCAGGCGGGTGATGTTACATCCCAAACTGCTGGCTAAATTAGTAGAACTAAGAAATGTATTAGAAAGACCGGTTTATATTACTTCCGGTTATCGTTGTCCAAGATATAATCAAAAAATTGGAGGAGTAGTAAATAGTTATCACTGTATCGGACTGGCAGCAGATATTAAGGTAAAAGATATCAATCTGATTACCCTTTTGGAAATATGTGAAAATATAGACTTTAATGGAATCGGATTTTACGAGAAGAAGAAATTTTTGCATCTGGATGTAAGGCCTACCAAAAGAACCAGATGGAGGGAATAAAAAGTTAACCAAAGGTGCCTGGCACCTTTGGTTAACTTTTTGAGAAAGGAGGTAAATATTGGATATTCATAATTTAGCAGACCTTATCGCTAATCAGGGGTTCCCTATTGCTCTATCGATACTCTTAATCTTTCGTATCGACAGATTTATGCAGGAGATAGTAATTACCCAGAAAGAAGGGTATCGGCAGGTCCTGGAAAACACTAAAGAGATACACAATACTATCACCAACTTAAATCAGCAGAATCGGGAGTATTATTCTCTGCGTTTTGCGGAGGTGCAGAAAGAACTATCCGGAATGAAGGTAGAGCTGGGGAAAATTGAATAGAGATAAAAGACTGATAAAAAAGGGCAGGCTAAAGAAAATCATCTTCTTCAACTTACCCTTTTTTATTTTGTAATTTAGGAATCAATACAAGTCAACGGGGACTGGTCTCATATGTGATTTAGACCCAAAGCTTTGTGGCCTATCCTTTCGGATAGTGTACCCTTCTCAACTTTTCATGGAGTGTTACTTTAATACTTCACCTTCTTATTGAAAATATTTTATAGAACAGAATATATATTTAATTTTATATTCATATATATAATATACTACATAAATTTTAAAAATCCTTCTTTTTGGAGAAAATATTTTTAAAAAAATTAATGTTGATAGATCATACATTATAAAATAAGCTTTTTACGGACTTAATGAATCAAGCCCCTACATTAAAAAAAATAAATGACAAAGATGGATTCCCGTTTTCACGGGAATGACATATAGATGAACGGGAATGGCAGAAAAGAAAAGACGGGTTCATTGAATTGAATCCCTACGCTTATTTTTTATTTTGTTTGATAATGAGTCGAGTAGATGAGTATCTCTCAACCTTAGAAACAACTTTGTATTCCCTGTTATCTTCCCGTTTCCTTAATGGAAGTGTCACAATATTAGTTCCTTAGCTGATTGATAGAACACCCCTCACAGAACCGAACGTGCCCCATTCGAGCATTCGGCTCTTCATATTATCTTACAAAAACGCTACTAACCAAAGAGATTTACATATATTCTCGTTAAAGGCAGGGGATTAAGTCTAAGGTACAATTTCAAAGTAGTAAGTGAAAAACTCTTCCTCT
>DMCY01000023.1 GCA_003451675.1 Candidatus Atribacteria bacterium | reverse complement strand
TTTATTTCTTTTATATTCTTTCACTCTCACTCGCCCGGTTTCCCTGTATTCCTTTATTTGTCTGGTAACTTGGGGCCGGGAATATCCGGTTACTTTCTCTATGTACTTCTTTATTAAGCCTTTTCTTTCTTGCCCAAGTTTAAATAATCAAACCTTTCCAGTGCCTCTTCTATCCATTCATATGCCTCCTTCCGAAATCTCTTTTTAAATTCTATTACCTCCGATTCTTTCAAAAACCTCTTTACTTCAACAATACTGCTTAATTGTGGGTCATTCATAGTTATCACCATAATATAGCTATTATGACTCTTACCTTTAGCCTGCCCTGTTTAGTAGATACTCACTTAACAGGGCCTGTCAAACTTTCTGTCTATCAAGAGCTTCTTTCAGGCTCATCTTCAGATTAGAAAAGAGTAGATGTTGACAGTAGCATTAGATTTGTGATACCAATAATGCTAGATAAAGTTTCAGTACAGATTGGCAACTGGAGTGGATACAATGTCTTGGCGCAGCACCACAAAAAAAACAGTATCGAGTATTGAGTATATAGTATCGAGCTAAGAAAGAGAAAAAAAGATAGAAAAGTAGCTTTTTCTTCCTATCTAGCTACCCCACTAAAGTTTACACTAACAAATTTAAACTTAATATTTAAAACAGTATTTTAATAATTTAATAGAAATTTTTTATATAGATTTTCTGATACTTAAATAACATCTTCACCTTTTACATATAAACCATCACGATGTATCTGGATGATATCAAAGCTATTTGCAAAATTGGAAATCCAGGCCTTTGCCACATAGCGGGGATTTAAATTTCCCTGCTGCCCTATCCTTATTTCCAAGTTAAGCTTTAAAATCGGGCTTTTAAATTTCTGTACCTTTATATCTAAAACCGAAGGCTTTATATCAACCATTTTAATCCCATTTTTAGTCTGCTTTTCTACGATAATTTCGTCCAAATTTAAAAATCTTTTATTATTTTTTTCTATCTCTTGCTTCAGCTTTCTTAATTCATCTTCTTGATTTTTAGCTGCTGAATCTAACAATACTTCCTTTATTTTCAGGGTGATAATATAAGAAGCTTTATCAATTATTTTGACTAATGAATCGGTAAAAGAAGGGATTATTTTAGCTCGTAATATCTTCAACCCCTGAGGTAAGACCCGGTTTAACTTCTCTGCTAACTCCTCGGTTTTTACCTCTTCTTTTAACCGAATATCTAAATATTCAGATGTGCTGCTTATTCCCAAGGGTAAAGGGGGACCGAAAGATATTCTAAACCGGGGGTTAAAACCTTCGGATTTAACCACAGGGATATCGGCTCTTCTTATAGCACGGGTAAAAACCTGGGCCAGATTTAAATGGGAAATATATTTAATTGGTCCGTCTTTACAATATTTTACTCTGACTAATTGTTCCAAACTATTTAATTCCTTTCTTGATCGATCTAACAATTATAAATTCATATCTCTTCTTTGGTTAGCTGGTTAGTTAGTTAAGAAATTAATATTAAACCAACTAATTCTTAAACTAATTATTTATTGGCAAATTGTGTAAACGGGTAACTATATTAACTTGTAATTTGTATTTCATGTCTTTCTTCCTATTTTTAACCAACTAACTAGCTAACCGGGTAACTAAGTAACTGAGTATGTTAATCAATTGGCTAATTAGCTAATAATTGATTAACATACTCCACACCCCGTACAATCCTCAAAACGACAATCAGGAGTTGTTTCTCCCCTTAAAGACTTCTTCTTCTCCTCAAGTAAATATTCTTTTTTAACTCCACAGGAGATATGGTCCCAGGGTAGAATCTCATCTTCTTTCCTCGCTCTGTTAGCATAAAATTCCATATTAAGCCCGCAATCATTAAAGGCCTGCTGCCAGGCTTCAAAATCAAACTGTTCTCTCCATGCATCAAATTTACATCCCAGATAGTGAGCTTTTTCTAATACTTCACCTAATATTCTATCTCCTCGGGCAAATACTGCCTCCAGATAGCTACGGTCAATATCTGGGTAACTGAAAGAAATGTTCCTCCAATTTAATCTATTCTTCAAATATCTTACTTTTTCAGACAATATCTCCCTCTCTTCCTGGGCTTCCCATTGAAAAGGAGTATGAGGTTTAGGCACAAAAGCAGACACGCTAATATTTATACTGATCTTTCTTCCGGTTATTTCTCTCCCCATGCGGTCAACTTTACTAACCAGTCTCACTATTCCTTCCACATCTTCTTCGGTCTCGGTGGGCAGGCCAACCATAAAATAAAGTTTTATCTTCCTCCACCCTCTCTCGAAAGCTGCTCTTATCGAAGAATACAGGTCCTCTTCCTGAACATTCTTATTTATCACGTCTCTTAACCTTTGAGTTCCTACTTCCGGGGCAAGGGTAAGACCGGCCTTTCTGACTCTCTGGACCTGCTGGGCTAAAGCAACAGAAAAGGAATCTATCCTTAAAGAAGGCAGGGAAACTCCCACTCCTTTTTCTTCAAATCGGTCCACCAATTTAGTAATCAAGCTCTCTATTTCACTATAATCACTTGAACTTAAAGAGGACAAGGATATCTCCTCGTATCCGGTATGGGCAAGAATTTCGTCAGCCAATCCAATTAAAGTATCGACCGATTTTTCCCTTACCGGGCGGTAAATCATCCCTGCCTGACAGAAACGGCACCCCCGGGTACACCCTCGAAAAATTTCCAGGGTGATTCTATCGTGGACTACATCGATATTAGGAACAATGGGAAAAAGAGGATATGCTGCTTTATCAAAATTAGAAATAATTTGCTTTTTAATTACTGGGTAATAGGTTTCTTTTTTAGGATTAACCGATTTAACCCTTCCGTCTTTAAAATAAGTTATTTCATAGAAAGACGGAATATAAATCCCTTCTATCCGGGCTAATTCTTCTAAAAGTTTAGCTCGGCTCTGTTTTTTTTCTTTCCATCTTTTATACACTTCTATAATTTCACCGACAATCTCTTCTCCTTCTCCGATTACAAATAAATCTATAAAACGGGATAAGGGTTCTGGGTTAAAGGCCCCTGGTCCACCGGCAATTATCAGGGGGTCATCTTCTTTTCTCTCTTCCGACCTTAAGGGTATATGCCCAAGTTCGAGAAGATTTAGGATATTGGAATAACATAATTCATGTTGAATAGTAAATCCAACTATATCAAAAGAATTTAAAGATCTGTAGGTCTCTAAAGAAAAAACGGGTATCTGTCGTTCTCTTAGCAGTTTTTCCATATCTACAGCAGGTGAAAAGACTCGCTCAGCCAGAGCATCGTCTCTCTTGTTAATAATCTCGTATAGTATTTTAAATCCCAAATAACTCATCCCGATCTCATATAAATCAGGGAAAACTAAGGCTATTTTAACAGTGGATGCATCCTCTTCTTTTATTATCTCATTAAATTCTTTACCGGTATATCTCCCCGGTTTTTCTACCTTATCTAATAACTCTTCAAATAATATTTTTTTAATATTTAAACTATTCAAATTCTTCTCCTTGATTTATAATAAATGAATCCGGAATTTATTTTTTTTCATATCTCGTATTTTGTAAATAAATAGAATTCAGGAGCCAGAAGCCAGAATCCAGAATAAAGGCGAATATCGTATTATAGCTCATAGTATATAAAATAAATCAAAATATACAGATTCTTTATTCCCTCTCCCCTCCGAGGGAGAGGGTTAGGGTGAGGGGGCGTAAACGCGATACTCGCTCGATACGCAATACGCGATACTGTTCCATCCTACTCGTAACTTGCACCTTGCAACCTGTAACTTATTACAGATTACTTATCACTGTTTTTCTATCCGCTATCCGCTATCCGCTAACTAGCAACTATCACTATTCACTAACGACTAAAATAACTCGCATCTTGGTAATTTCCTTCCTAACCAGCTAACCAAGTTACCAGCTAACCAAGTTACCACTTTACCTTATGCAATTCCACATTTAGCAATATCCCTATTACTATTAAGTTAGATATCATAAAACTTCCGCCGTAACTTAAAAAAGGCAGGGGTAGTCCGGTAGCTGGCAACATCCCCATAGCCATTCCAATATTCACTACTATATGAAAAAATAAAAACGATACGGCACCGGTAGCCAATAAACTTCCTAATAAATCTCTAGCCTCTAAAGTAATCTTTATTCCTCTCCACAATATTATTACATAAAGTCCTAATAAAAAGATGGCTCCTAAAAAGCCTAATTCTTCTCCTACTACTGAAAATATAAAATCAGTATGTTGAGCGGGCAAAAAATTTAACTGACTTTGCAGACCGCTAAAGATTCCATTCCCTAAGAAACCTCCTGAACCGATGGCAATCCTCGACTGGATAACATTATAGCCACCCCCTAAAGGATCCAGGTTAGGATTTAAAAATAAAATTAATCTATTTTTCTGATAATCTTTTAGAAAAATCCACAAAACCGGGATAGAAGATAGGGCTACTAAAAAAGTAAAAACTAAATATTTTATCTTAACCCCTACTGCAAACAACATTATTATAAGAATAGCTAAATATACTAAAGAAGTGCCCAAATCTGGCTGCATAAACACCAATAAAATTAACAACCCGGTATAAGCAAATGACAGTAGATAATAGAAAAAATTATCCAATTTCGGTTTGTTTTTAGATAAAAAATCCGCTAAAAAGATTATTAAAGCAATTTTGGCAAACTCCGATGGCTGAAAGTCAAAAGGCCCTATAGCCAGCCAGCGCCTTGCCCCATAAGTTGACCTACCAAAGACTATAACCATAATAAGTAAAACGATAACCAAAAAATATATAAATCGGGCATAATTCTCCAGGTGATGATAATCTATAAAAAGTATAACTATCAAAAACAAAAATCCTAACAACATCCATAAGAACTGCCGCTTTACGAAAAAATAGGGGTCACTTCCCTCGGTGGTCGCCAGGCGCGTTGAACTGTATAACACTAGTAGGCCATAAAAACAGAGAACTACAACCGCAAACAGTAAAGTATAATCTAAATTTTCAGTTAATCTATCTAATTTTTCTTTCAACTTCTATCCTCCAGGTAGATCCCGGCACAAAACTTTACCAAAAGTTAACCAAAGGTGCCAGGCACCTTTGGTTAACTTTTTTAATTTTTAATATTAAAATATTTTTCCAGCATAGCTCGGGCTATGGGGGCGGCTGCTTCTCCGCCTGCTCCTCCATTTTCTAAAAAAACGGTGATACAAACTTCTGGATTCTCATAAGGGGCGAACCCGATAAACCAGGCGTGAGTCTCCGCCTGGGGGTTTTGAGCTGTCCCGGTCTTCCCTGCTATCGCTAACTCTTTAATATTTGCCCTCCAGCCTGTCCCCTTTAATATAGTCTGCCTTAATCCTTCTTTGATTATTTTAAATGTATCTGGAGAAAAGTCTACTTTTCTATAAATTTCCGGTATAATTTCTTTTACAATTTTACCGTCGGCAGAAATTATCTTTTTTACTAAATGCAACTTGTAAACTTCCCCTTCTGTAGCGATAATAGTAATAAGATTATGCACCTGCAAAGGGGTTAATAAAAGATATCCCTGACCGATAGAAAGATTTATAGTATCACCAGGGAACCAGATTTCTTTAACTTCTCTCTCTTTCCATTGGGCAGAAGGAATTATCCCCATAGCTTCTGCAGGTAGATCAATACCTGTTTTTTCTCCTAATCCAAATTTCTGCATATATTTATTAAACCTTTCAATCCCCAGGTCTTTTCCTAAAGTATAAAAATAGATATTACAGGAATAAGCAATCGCATCTACAATACTTAAACTCCCGTGTCCGGTCTCCTTCCAGCAAGTAAAGACCTGGCCAGCTAATTCGAAACTTCCCGAACAATAAATCTTTCTTTTCCTATCGGTAACTCCTTCTTCCAGAGCGGCTATCGCTGTAACCACTTTAAATATCGAACCAGGTGAATAAACACCCTGAACACTTCGGTTAGTCAAAGGGTAATCGGTATCAGAAGAAAGCCTTTGCCAATCAGAATGGGAAATTCCGTCTGCAAATAAATTAGGATTAAAAGAAGGCCTGTTAACTAAAGCCAATATTTCGCCGCTGTTAGGGTCACTTACTATAATGGAACCTTTTTTGTCAAAGAGTAAATTTTCTCCGTAGAGCTGTAAATCTCTATCGATAGTTAAAACTAGATCTTCGCCCGGAACTGGTTTTTGGTATAATAAAGTAGCTATCTCCTGGCCTGAGGCATCAACTTCGACTTCCTTCCCTCCTTTTTCCCCTCTCAAAATATCATCATAATATTTCTCCAGTCCGGCCTTTCCTATAATATCTCCTCCTTGAAATTTTGGATTACCTAATCTTTGTAACTCTTCTTTATCTATTTCTCCCACATATCCTAAACTATGAGCTGCAAAATCATGGTAAAGATAATCCCTCCGAGGTTTAACCTCTAAAACTACTCCTTTTAATTCATCTTTCCTCTCCTCTATCTCTATTATTTTGTTTGTCTTACAGTCATCCAGAATTTTTAGCGGTTTAAAAGGGTTTCCCCGGTAATTTTTTACTGTTAACGCAATTTCTTCCGGAGAAATACCTATTATTCTACTTAACCTTCCACTCAGCTTTTCTAAATTATCGACTTCTGCCGGGATTATAGAAACTAGTACTGCCGGACGATTGGTAACTAATAATTCCTCCTGGCGGTCATAAATCCTTCCCCGTGGCGCATCTTCTACCAGAGAACGGATACAATTCTTTACCGCCCTTTCCTTAAATTCCTCCCCTTTAATCATCTGCAAATACCATAAAATGATAACTAAAATTGTAAAACATATTATAATAAAAATTAATAACCAATTTAGACGTTGTTTTACATCTTCTGGAACTGTAGAAGATTCCCTCATAATTGCTCCTCAATTTAATGGCAAAAGTTAACCAAAGGTGCCTGGCACCTTTGGTTAACTTTTTAATTTTTATTCTTTAATCATCTGGAAAAGTTTGTTTATTACTAAAAAGATAAAGGGTGATAGCAGGCTGCTATATAATGCCTCTGGGAGGGCTACCTGTTTTAAACTCCAGCCCAGGTTATATTCGAATCCGAAAGCACGTAATAGCAAAAAAATTAAAATACTTTGCATAAATGATGCAATAAAAGTTATTACCGGAATAATAAATAATATATGTTCATGAAAGATTTTTTCTTTCAAAATTCCACAGGTAAAACCTATCACTGTCTTTGCCAAAGCATTTATTCCTAAGAAGCCGGTAGAAAAAATATCCTGCAAAAGGCCGGAAGCAAATCCGGAGATAGTCCCTTCTTTTTCTCCCTTCAGCAAGGAAAAAACGACTACAACTACCATTATCAAATCAGGCTTTAATCCCAGAATAGTAATCGAATTAATAAGGGTAAGTTGAATTAGTAAGGCAATTACAATTATTGCACCTTTAAGCAAAATTATCATCTACTATCTCCTTGTTTAATTGATTAATCAAAAAAACGGATCCTTATATAAAATAAAGGGTGATGCTTGTCTAAGATATATTGAGGGGCGGTTTAATTATTTTAGCATTAAGATTTTAAGACTGTAAAAATAAGCAAATAGACAGATCGGTAATATTACAATTCTATTATCTATCGCCATTATAATAATGCATTAATACTAAAATACTAAATTAATTAATATTTTATATCTATATAGCCTATAGATATTCCAATTAATCATCATTTACTTATTAAGCATTATCTACTATCGATTACTAATCTACTTCTTTTAGAAAATAAATCATTTTCCCTAAAATTACCAACCAGATAAAGTAAAAAAGGGCTAAAATTCGTAAAACCCTATTTGGCTGCTTAATCGATCTATAAATCCATTCCATTCCGTGTCTTTGCATCCATAATGGTGCCCGCGGTATCCTGCCGGAAAGGACGTCAAAACTTCCTCCCACCCCTATACAGACTGGAACATCTAATCTGTTCAAATTTTTATTAATCCATTTTTCTTGTTTGGGTACACCCATTCCCACCAGCAATATATCAGGTCTCTTTTCTTTAATCTCCGTAATAATCTCTTCTTCCTCTTTATTCCTATCGCTATTGCCATTTTTAACATCTTCACAATTTTGAGAATCTTCACACCCAAAATAACCATGATGGGTTCCAGCTATTTTTATTCCCGGATATTTCCTGATTAAATTTAAGGCGGCCTCCCTGGCCACACCGGGATAAGAACCTAATAAATATAAAGAATACCTCTTTTTGACAGCCAATCGGCATATATTATGTATTATGTCTATACCGGTTACCCTTTCAGGTAAAGGACAATTTAGAGTCGTGGTAGCCCATAAAATACCTGCTCCGTCAGGAGTAACCAAATCTGCAGATTTTAATATGGCCTGATATTCAGGGTCTTTCCTTGCTCGCAATACAGCCAAAGTATCCGGAGTAACTATCTGATGAGGTTTTTTAGAAACTATAAATTCTTCTATTTTTTGAATAGTTTTTTGATTGTCTACCTGGTCAATTCCCACCTGAAAGAGTTTTATGCGGCTGGTCCCAATATCTCTTCCGATAATTAATTCCTCTGACCGAACCTTATTCTTCAGTAATTCAAAAACCACCCAACCAAAAGCAGTCAGGGTTAATAGTAGATAGAAATTTTGATATATAGAAATAATAAAAGCTGATAAACTTAAGTAGAGAGAAACCCCAATAATGGTTAAATTCGCTCCTTGAGCTGAAAATCCATAAGATTGCAGCTTCTGACGTAACCTACTCCTGCTCCCGCTCTCCGAAAATAAAGGATATTTTTCCATACCCGGACCTGGGCTTTCCTGACGAGCATAATTAGCCACAATAGAATAAGAGCTGTCTATAATCGGTACGCCTAAAATTAAAAGAGGAATCAACAAAGTTAAAGCTGCTGTGCTCTTGGATACACCCACAATAGCAATCACTGCTAGTATAAATCCAAAAGACATATAATAGGAAGAAAATTTTCCTCGGGGGATATATTTGATAAAAATAAATGAAATCGCCGCCATAATCAAAGATAGCGCTTCTGCCAAAATTAATCCCTGCCTCTGGACCAGAGAGACCACTAAAAAAGTTAATGAGGCGATAAAAACAATATAGGGAGTGATCTCTCCCAGTTCATCTGCCTGGCCGATAGAATTAGTAATACCTATCAGCCAGATTACGGTTAGAGGGATGGATAAATAGCTAAGATAAAGATATCCTCCCGATGAGGAAGGAGCCCGCAAAAATTCTATTTTAACTCCAGAATAAATTATAACTAAAGAAATTAAAACTTGAAATATCAATTTAACTCCTGTGGGAAGTCTTTTCTTTCTGTCTACCCTCCCCAGGATGACCATCAGCACACTGCATATAATAATACCTGCGATTTTAAACATCATTCCGGTTTCTAACATATAAATATATTTTCCTTCATTATTTCTTTTATTTTTTTATCCTTATTTTTGTCTTATCTTTCTGTTCTTTCTGTTTTTTCTGTTTTTAATCTTTTTTCTGCTCAATCCAATTATCTTAATACGATAAAAGCATCTTAGATTCCTTCTTTTTAGGGTAAATTTATAAAATTAAAACTAATTATTAAATATTCTCCTTAAACCAGTTAACTGTCTTTTCTAAACCCGCTGAAAAGTCAAACTTTGGCTGCCATCCTAAAACATCTTTGATTAAGTGGCAATCCAGAATATTCTTCCTTAAATCCCCTGCTCTGGGAGGTCCATAATGCGCCGAATGAGGAAATTTTATAATCTCCTTTAAAAGATAAAAGATTTCATTTACCGAAACACTTATTCCTGTCCCCAGATTGAAGCCGTTAAATTTAACTTCGGCTCCAGCTTTTACTTCAGATTCTTTTTTTTCTTCTTCTTTGGTTTTTTCTTTTTCTTTTTTCTGAACAACTTTAGATAATTTTACCATATTTTGAAGAGCGAGTAAATTGGCTTGAGCCACATCTTCTACATAAATATAATCTCTGATATATTCACCATCACCATTTATAGTAGGAATCTCGCCTTTTAGCATCCTTTCTATAAATATAGCGATAACTCCGGCCTCACCATAAGGATCCTGCCGGGGTCCATAGACGTTTCCATATCTTAATGCTACATGTGGGAGATGGCAATTTTTCTGATAAAAATCAAGATAATGCTCAACTGCAACCTTACTGATTCCATAAGGTGATTGGGGACTGAAAGGATAATCTTCAGTAATGGGAAAATGCTCTGGTTCCCCATAAATAGTCCCTCCGCTAGAGGCAAAGGCTATTCCCTTGACCTGGTAATTAACGCAGCATTGCAATAAATTTAATGAACCAAGGATATTGGTTTGCGCATCAAATAAAGGGTCCCTTACGGAAAAAGATACGCTAATCTGGGCGGCTTCATGGCATACATAATCAGGTTTTTCCTGCTCAAATACTTTAACCAATCCTTTCTGGTCTCTGATATCTAATTTATGAAACCGAGCCCTTTGGTTGATATTTTCCTCTCTGCCGGAAGATAAGTCATCAACTATCACAACTTTATAATTATTTTTGATGAGCAAATCCACAATGTGTGAACCGATAAAGCCCGCCCCACCGGTAACTAACACGGTGGTCTTTTTATTTTCACTTACTTGTTCTTTTCTCTTGTTTAATTTCATGTTTCTTCTCCTTTCTGCCACAAAAAGTTTCCCAAAGGTGCCTGGCACCTTTGGGAAACTTTTTACATTAAAGCGCTAATACAAGGGCGATTATGCTGCAAGCGGCGCTTATTCCCCACAAGATAAGCACAACATTTTTATGAGATATCCCTCGAGCTAAAAGTCGATGATGGAGATGCCCTTTATCGGCCTGAAATATGGGATGATGACCTCTGTATCTCCTCCAGATGGCAAACAGGGTATCAAAAATAGGTAGAGCCAGAATAATAATAGGAATTAAAATAAAAAAGGTATTTCCACTATTTAATACCCACAAAGCCCCTACAGAGGCTAACATAAAACCGGCAAAAGTACTGCCGGAATCCCCCAAAAAGATTTTGGCCGGGTAAAAATTAAATCTTAAAAAAGCCAACATACTCCCTACCAGGGTAATTGATACCAGATTAATAATTTCAAAATTTTGTCTTAATCCTAAAATAAAAAAAGCTATTAAACTAATTATCGAAACTCCGCAGGCCAGTCCATCCAATCCATCTATTATATTGATGGAATTGGTAACTCCGACTATCCAAAAAATTAAGATGGGATAAAGAAGATAACCTAACAGATCAAAAATTTTTAATTGATTAACTATAAAACTATTTATTAAATCACTGTTATATATAATCACTATCAAGGCAGGAACCATTTGAATAATGAATTTATGCTTGGGAGAAAGGTCTACTATGTCATCTACCACTCCTAATAACAAAATGATTACCCCACCTATCAAGAGGGCTTTAACTTGTCCTTCTATCTGCACCACAAATAGCAGACTCAGTAAAAATCCAAAAAAAATAACTATCCCTCCCAAATTAGGGATAGCTTCTTCGTGTATCTTACGGTGACCGGGCATATCCACCATATTCTGTTTTTTCCCTACATGAGCCATGTAGGGAGTTAAAATATAAGAAACTATAAAGGCAATAACGCCAACTTCTAGATATTTCAAATAGATATTCTCCTGTTTATTATTAATTCACCAATTTGCCTATGTATCAATTTACCAACTGGCCAATTGACCAATTCTCCAATTTACCGATTAATCAATTTAATCAATTCATTAATTCCTTAATTTACTAATTTGTTAATTTATTTAGCTAATTCTTTCTTTAAATCTTCTATGCAGGCTACCGGCGACGGGTCAACCTGATTTAATATTGCTAAATAATAGCTCGCCAGATCGCCTAAGAAAATTAGTGAAAACATGCGGGCCATTTTTCCTTTACCTTTGGTAGGGCAAACTATAAACTCGGCTACTTTGTCTTCGATAATCTTACGGGTAATTTTCCGTCTCTGCTCTACCCTCAAAAGCCCTTCTTTGTCTTGAAGATAAATAATTTTAACCTGTCGGTTTATCTTATTTTCTATCTCATAGCCTACTATTTCGTTATGGTCAAGTTCGGGAAATATATTCCAAAAACAGGGCCATTTACTATTTTCATTTATTTGGGTCTTCCATCGCATCGCCACTGCCTTCAATAATCCTTCAGAACCGTAAACCAGGGGCAGATGCCGATAGAGGCTCAGAGCTACTTTTTTGGCAAAATTGTTTTTGATGGGAGATTTAACGCTATATTCCCTGGAAAGTTCCCGCAAAATATTGTGCGTTTCTTCTATCTCGTCACTTCTTTCTTTTATTAAACCCAGCCTTTCTAATGCTTTTAATACTGGAAAAAACAGATAAGAAATGGCGGCTCGAGGTTGAATCCCTGCCGGGACTTTAATCACCGGAAAGTTATTCTCTTGGGCAAGAACTGCTAATTTGCCCCCTGAAGTTAGTGTAATAACTCTTGCTTTGGCATCCAGACATTTCTTTAAGGCAGAGAGAGTCTCTTCGGTATTTCCCGAATAACTGACTGCGAAAACCAAAGAATTTTCATCTACGAATTTGGGGATATTATAACCGCGAATAACCACGATGGGTATTGATAATTCATCGGCTAAATAATCAGATAGTAGATTTCCGCCGATAGCTGAGCCACCCATTCCTAATACCACGATATTTTTAAAATTTCGGGCGGGTGCGGGGGCAGGAATAGCAAACTCCTCTCCCAAACGCAAGGCATCTCGCATCTTCTGCGGAAATTCCTCTAACAGCTCTATCATATTGGCTTTATCCAGCTCAGAAAAATCTCCATCTAAATCCAACGTATTTATACCGTTTTTATTTTTTCTTATCTCAACCATAATTCCTCTCCCCTTCCCATATTTTAGCCTATCTTTCTATATTTTATAACATACCACACAACCATTTTTCAAGCAAGCGCAAAAATGAAAAATATGTCTCGGAAAAGTGTCCAAAAAGTGCCAGGCACTTTTTGGACACTTTTCTGGAATTTTTCTTTATAAAGTTAGGGCTCGATAGTTAAATGAGGGGTGAAGATAATTTCGCTGCCGGCTCCGTTCCAATAAGCCCAGTCACCACTACTTGAGGTGTGATATGGATATTTTGGGCCAGCGGCGTCTCCCCACCAGTTATTTTTCGCCATAATATTATGAGTAGTTTCATTACTAACACCATGAGTAGAGTTTCCGATAATTTTATTATAACCATCACTTTTCCCATCTCCACCTCCGATATCCGGATTAACTAAATTGCCCAAAGCATTATCAATAAGAATTCCATAACCAGAATTATTGCCAATTGTATTATAAGAAATAATTGGAGCAGCACTTTCTCGACAATAAATTCCTGTATTATTATTGCTAATATTGTTTCTGGTAATTTCGGGAGAAGAATCTCCATAGGTGCGTATTCCATGCTGATTAGATACTATAGAATTGTTTCGGATTATACCCACACCGTTTGTTGCAACCTTTATCCCACTACTACTATTATTCTCTATATTATTGCCTTCAATTACGGGAGCTGAATTAATATAGCTTATACCATAATCTTTATTATTTTTTATTAAGTTATTATTTATATTTATATAGGAACAATTGTCAAAATAAATTCCGGTGCTGGTACTGCTATCGCCATCGATGGTAAAACCAGATATAGTAATATTATCTGCTTCTAAACTTATTAAATTTTCGGTTAAACTACTTCCGGTAATAAAAGTATTGCCCTGACTTGTCCCCTGAAGAGTTATTTCTTTATTTATTATCAACTGTTCGTTATAAGTCCCTGCGGTCACCATAACTGATTTTCCGGAAACAACTGCCTCTATTCCCTCGGTTATGGTATTAAAGGGGTGGGTTTGGGTTCCATCTTCAATTCCAGTGGTATTGGCTGCATCTACATAGATATTAGGATCATATTCTATTGTTACAGTTATTGCGGAACTTTCGTTGCCAACGGCATCACGGGAAGTAATAGAGACATTGTTGATTCCTTCAGAGAGATTGTAAGAGTAAGACCAATCGGTTGATGAATTAAGAGGAACTGCTTCTGTTCCGTTAATTAAAATCGAAGAACTCGCCTCTTTAGTACCGGATAATATTTGGGTTGAAATATTAGTTGGTGAAGTTATGGCACCTAAAGTAGGCTGGGCAGGAGAAGTAATATCATTTATTGTTATATTCCACTGCACATAATTTTCCAATTCTCCATCGTTCACTAATACTTTTACTATTTTCTGGTTGTAATCTCCATAACCGGCAGAATAAATCCAACTGCTTTTTGAATCATTTCCTAAAACGCTAAAGCTTGATACTTTCTTTCCATTTAATAACCATTGATAACTTAAAGTTACGTTTAAGTCAATATCCTGAGCTTGGATTTCAAATTTTACCGAATCCCCCTCATTGATTTCGATATTAGTATTAGTAGGAGAATAAGAAAGGATTTGGGGTTGATTATTTACATTGATAACCTCAATTTCAAAACTTTGAGTATCGCTCTGTTTGCCATCAGAAGTTTCCACAATTATCGGATGAATTCCTACCTGATCATTCGTCGGTGTCCAGGATATTAAACCACTCTCGCTATCAATACTCATACCCTCTGGGCAGAGGACAAGAAGATAAGTTAGGCTATCACCATCGGGATCCTTTGCTTCTAACTGATAAGAATATTGATTATTCTCTGTAGCGGTGATAGCAGGTTCAGAAATTATAATCGGTGCACGGTTTAAAAAAGGGAAAAAATCTACCAGGCTTTGGCATCCCCCCATTAATACTAAAATAATTAATCCAAATAATAATACAAAAAATTTCTTCATCTCTTAATATATTCCTTTCTTCAAATATTTTCTCGATTCGTTATAAGGTGAGTTAAGATTTGCTTTAGTATCATTTGATCGGTATCTTGCTGTAAATAATAATATGAATATGGGATACCTCTGGTTCTGATGATTCTGAAGGTTTTTATCTATTTTATTTTATGTGTCATTTCATTTTCCGAAAATCCTTTCTGCATTATCATGGTAAATCATTCTCAAGGTCTCGTCATCGAGATTAAGTCCTCTGTACACTGTATTGGGGTCAGTTTGTTCCCGGGCTTTTTTGCTCATCATCTTATAAATCGAATCCGGTAAAGTAAACTCCTCTTTTTCTAACATATCAAAATAACTTAATGTAATATCATCAATATAGCTCCTGCTCTTCGCCCGGTAAGAGGTAATTACTATATCTGTACCGAAGTTTATACGGTTACGATATTTCTGCATAAATTCCCGGAAAGCTACAGCATTATAAGAAATTCTCTTAAATCCAGCAACTTGAAAATCGGGATGACCAAAACTTATATCAGTGTATAAATTGGGATAAGTATCAAGGAGTCTGCTTAAGAGTGTAAGATTTCTGGAAGTCAAGATAAAGTGAGGAGCAACAACTACTAAATCAGGAAAGGCCTGCAAAACTCTCTCCATTTGATCTAAAAAACGACCACTATTTATATGGTAAAGAATGGGTATCCCCTGCCCTTCACAATATTGATATACCTCCATCATCCCGGGATCATCAAGAGGAAGATGAAAAAAATTATCATAGAAATAGCCATGACCATTATACAATTTCAAGCCTTTGGCTCCATCAGCGATAAATTTCTTTAATTTTTCCAGCTTATCTTCATCGCGGGGATCGATCGTGCATAATGCTATAAATTTATCGGGATATTTTTTGCTTATATTTATTATTTCTTCATTATTCTTATCATATTCACTAAAACCATATTTAGGATTTAGATAAAAAGTAAATTTTGAGGTTCCCAACATAATCATTTTTTCCATCTGGCAATCTTCCATCACTTTAAGAAGAAGAGGAATATTGCTGAAGGATTGAACATGTTCGTGGGCATTTATAATTTTAAAATCTGCCCTCCTATCTCTAGTGTCTGGGTCCATTTCAGCAATAAGATTCGAAGGTTGGTTGTCTATCCATAAGGGCAAATACCCCATTTGCCGGAGATACCACAAAAACATCATCGCCAATAATATGATGATTATAATATAAAACCACAATTCACTTTTTTTTCTTTTTTTTACTACTTCTGTAACTATGGTTTTCTGTTGAGCCATTCTCTCCAACTTTCCTTTCGAATATTCGAAATACACAACTAAAATCAATTATACACTACTTATTTTTAAAACTCCAACAAAATTATATTTAAAAAAGTTTCCCAAAAGTGCCTGGCACTTTTGGGAAACTTTTTAGCTGTTTCTATGCTGAAATCCCTTGAACTATTTATTTATAAAGGATATAATGTTTATATTATGGCAAGAAGAAATAGGACAGAGATAGAAGATAAAAATGCTATTTATCATATAATTGGTAAGGGTGTGGAAGGAACTGACATATTTACTGATGATGTAGATAGAAATAAATTTCTACAACTTCTACAAAAAATTGTTAACTTTCACAAAGTTCACCTATTTTCCTATGTACTAATGGATACTCACTTCCACCTACTTCTAAAGACAGAAGAAGCAAATCTTTCTCAAGCCATGCAGTTTTTAAATTCCTCTTATGCCCACTGGTTCAACATAAGACACATAAGGAAGGGGCATTTATTACAAGACCGTTACAAAAGTCATCTTATTTTAAATTCCCTATACCTATATAGCGTAGCCTCTTATATTAGCCTAAATCCGGTAGAGGCCGGATTAGTGGATTCTCCCGAAGAATATCCTTGGAGTAGTTTTCAATATTTTCTCTCTAATCAAAATCAAAACAAAAACGTTCCCTTATGGCTGAACATTCGGGAATTATTAACACTTTGTCAAACCAGTCCAGAAAATTTTATAAATTTCGTAAAAGAAAATATTCAAAAAGATGGCCTAGAAACAGAAAAAATCCTCCAAAATGTCACTAAAATAACCTCAAATCAAATACAAAATAAATCGCCCAGAAATATAGAAAATATATTAAGGAAAACAAAAGAACAAATTGGAGACATAGAAACCAATAAACGATTAAAACATTTGCTTGTATATTTATTAGTAAAAGAGGGTTACAGAGTAAAAGATGTAGCAAATTCTCTACACATGACCAGCCCAAGCGTACTAAAAATATGTAAAAAGGTGGATAGAAATTTAATCTCTGATCGTATATACCAGCTCTGGCTAAATCATATTAAAATAACCCTATTTTTATAAAAAAGTTTCCCAAAGGTGCCAGGCACCTTTGGGAAACTTTTTGGAAAGAAGTATGAGAATATGCAAAATAAAATAATTTTTTTTATTTATATCATTATTATAATATTTTTAGTAATATACTCGCCATTAGTTATGAGTGTGGAGGCTGTTCGCTATAATCCCGGCTTAAATTGGCAGGTCTTGGAAAGCCCTCATTTTTCAGTCTATTTTTCTAAATTGCAAAACAATGAACAAAATGATGAAGATTTTAGTTACAATAACGAACAATTAGCTCAAGTGGTAGCTGATATTGCCGAGGAAACCTACCACCAGGTTAATGCCCAGCTCGGCTCGCCCAACAAGCATCATCATCTGCAAAAGATGGCCATAATTATGGAAGATTTTTCTGATTATGCCCTGGGTTTTGCCTCCTCTTTCCCTCATCGGGTGATTCGCCTCTCCCTGACTGCCCCCACCGCCAAATCCTTTGATATGAAATTTAAAAGCTGGCTTAAAATGGTAATCACTCACGAATACACCCACCTGGCTCATTTCGAGATAACCGCCGGACTCACAACCGCCCTGCGCGCTCTTTTCGGTCAGATACTCACTCCCAATGCCCTCCAGCCCATGTGGTCAATCGAAGGATTAGCAGTTTATAATGAAACTAAATTTACCACCGGAGGCCGTGGAATAGATTCTCGCTACGATATGTATCTTCGTATGGCCGCCCTAGAAGACCAATTTAACACTCTGGATCAGATAAGCGGCTATTATCTTACTTCCTGGCCTGACGGTACCGCACCTTATATCTATGGTCAATCCCTTATCCATTTTATAGCTCAAAAATACGGAGAAGATAAAGTAATTGCCATGAGTGAAATTTTCTGTGAATATCCCTATTTAGGGTTTAACTATGCCGTAAAAAGAGCGATAGGCCTGAACTTGAACGAACTATATCAAACCTGGGAAGACCACTTAAAAGAGAAATATCAACTCCAGGCGCAAAAAATTCTCTCTCAAAAAAATCTTACTCCTTCCCAGCAATTAACTAAATACAATTACTGGGTCGATTACCCGCGCTGGATTTCTACCCCCGATGGAGACAAAATAGTAGTTAAGGTTTCTACACCCCATTCCTATCCGTTCATTCAAATTATCGACCCTTTAAGTCCTTCTCTTCCCTTAACTCCTCATTCTATTAAAAACGAGCCTTTAATTAAAAGAACTTATGGTCGGGATTCTTCTTTCAGCATATCTCCTGACGGTTCTAAAATAATTTATGCTAAATTAGACGATTATGAGCAATTTTATAAACTTTATGACCTTTATTTGTTCGACCTAAAAACAGAAAAAGAGACCCGCCTTTCTGAGGGGCTGCGAGCTCGCGATCCCAGCTGGTCACCTAACCCAGATAATCCTCAAATCGTGGCAGTAATTAATCAATCAGGAACAAATAATTTAGCTCTAATTAATTTACCTTCCCCAAGCTCATCAATTAATGAAAACCAGTCCACCTATAAACTAATTACCAAAGAAGACATTGTCTATCTAACAGATTTTCGAGATGGTACTCAATTATCTCAACCATCCTGGTCTCCCAAAGGGGACAGGATAGCCCTTTCTGCCTGGCGCCATGGTCATCAGGATATATGTATCTTAAATCTTGACCTCGAAAATATCGGTAATTCTATTCTCCAGCCCATCTTTTGCGATAAATCTATTGATATTAGCCCTTGTTGGTCTCCCGATGGCCAATATCTCTTCTTTACCTCAGACCGTACCGGATTTTATAACATCTTTGCCTTTTCGCTTTCCGATAAAAAATTATATCAGATAACCAATGTCCTGGGTGGATCCTTTCAGCCCGCCATCTCTCCCGATGGCAGCCAGCTAGCCTTTATCGAATATCACGCCACAGGATATGAACTGCACCTTATGAAAGTGGACCTAAACCTAAACCCAAACTCGAACCCAAACACAGACCTCAATCAGTGGACAGAAATAGAAATAGAATGTACTGAGCCCCCAATTATGGCAGCACAACAATTCAATAAAGGCCTAAATACCCCTTCTAATTCTAAAAGTAATTACCCGATCCACCCTTACCATCCTTTAGCCTCCTTCTGGCCGCCCACCTATTGGATTCCCGCTGCTCAACTCACTGAAAACGACCTGGGAGTTGGTTTTTCAACTGAATTAAAGGATGTACTGGGATTTCATTCTCTTCCCTTAAGCGTTACTTATGGGATACTCAATAATAACCTATCTTACAACTTCAATTATTATAATTATAGCCACTTCCCTATTGTTAATCTTTGTCTATCTGGAAATGCTATTTTATCTTCCCAAACTCAAACCTCCTGGTGGGAAGAGGGAAAATCCGGTGTAAATATTTATTTCCCATTTAAAGGACAGACTGACTTCACCACAAATACAAATTCGCGTCCTTATCGACAGATATTTTTTCTCGGCTATCAATACGAAAAATCATCCATTACTGACACTAACACATCATCATCTCCACTAAATGCTAACCAGGAGAAAATCGGTAGCCTGAGACTAGGCTACTCCTATTCTGATGCAGAAAAATATGGATTCTCTATCAGTCCCGAACTGGGCAACTCTTTCTCTCTAACCTACGAACATGCTGATAAAGCCCTGGGTGGTGATTATACTTTTGATAAATTAATATTTGATGGCAGGAAATTTATTCCCCTGCCTCCACTTCATCAGGTCCTGGCTCTTCGCCTGGTAGCTGGCACCAGCTCTTCAAGTATATTAGAATCAGGTTTGGACGGGGAAAAATTTAAATTAGGAAGTAACTATTCATCAGATAATCTTAGTAATACTGATGTGAATACCTTCTCTCTGCGGGGTTACAAACATGCCACCCTTGAAGGGAATAATCTTATCTTAACCAGCTTAGAATATCGTTTCCCCTTAGCCAACATTGAGCACAGCCTTAAACTTGGCCCTCTCTCCATCTTTTTAGAAAGACTTTCTGGTGACCTCTTTATCGATATCGGAAATGCCTGGGAAAGCTCCAACTCCAACTCCAGCATAAATATAAATACCGAAAATAATGAAATTAATTCTATCTGGCAGGATTTTAAATCCAGTATCGGAGCAGAACTAAAAGCAGACTTTAATTACCAATACAACTCTTCCTTTACCCTAAGATTGGGGGCAGCCAAAGCCCTGGCCGACCCCCACGGATATGATATCTACATCACTTTAGGCTCTTCCTTCTAAAAAAGTTTCCCAAAGGTGCCTGGCACCTTTGGGAAACTTTTTATCTTTATAATAGGCCGACTTTGCTATGGTCGCCAAGGGTAAATTCGTACACCCGGGGCAGGTCTTTAGAGTGGTAAACTCTCACGCCCTTGCCTATCAGGCATCTTTGCATTCGTCCCTTTATATATTCCAATTTACTCTCTTCTAAAACTACACTGTACTCAATTTCGCTTTTGATTATCTCTACTCTTTCAGAAAGAGAAGTAAAGGGACCGACATAGGAATCTAATATCCTGACCTTTTCTCCGATTATCACCGGGCCCAATATCTTAGAGTTTATAATCTCTGAACCTTTTCCGATTTTTACCCTTCCTAAAATCTGAGAGGCTTCATCCACTACTTTCGCCCCACCAATATCTCTCTCAATATCTTCTAAAATTAAGCGATTAGCTTCCAAAACATCATCCGGCTTACCTGTATCTTTCCACCAGCCCCCAATTACTTCAGCTCCCACTTTATAGCCCTTATCGATCATCCACTGAATGGCATCGGTAATCTCCAATTCCCCCCGGGCCGAAGGTTTTATGCTCCCAATAGCCTGATGAACATTTTTATCAAAAAAATAAACCCCTATTAAAGCTAAATTACTGACTGGTTCTTTAGGTTTTTCCACTACTCGTACAACTCTTCCCTCTTCCAACTCAGCAACTCCAAATTGCCTCGGGTCATTCACTTCAGTCAATAATACAAAGGCATTATAATTCCCTTGAATAAATTTATCCGCATATCTTTCTACCCCGTTCTTTAAAAGGTTATCCCCTAAATACATCAAAAATTTATCTTCTCCCAAAAAATCACGCGCCACTGATACCGCATGAGCTAAACCCAGGGCTTCCTTCTGTTCGATGTAAGAAATATTCACTCCCCACTTACCACCCTCTCTAAGCTCTCTCTTTATATCTTCTCCGGTCTCTCCAATGATTATGCCAATATCTTTTATTTCGCAATCCCTAATCGCCTCTATCGCATAAAAAAGTGCTGGTTTGTTGACAATGGGAATTAAATGTTTAGCGCTCGTATGAGTTAGTGGTCTAAGGCGAGTGCCTTTTCCTGCACAAAGAATAATTGATTTCAATTTAATTTCTCCCTCCTCTTATTCCCTTTAAAATAAGATCTTCCCTATATTCCTCCCCAAAATTTTACCGGCTTTCATAAATATCATCGGCCTCTTAAATGCCTCCCTAAATACTAAAGAATGGTTTTCAAAATTTGCCGCCTGCTCGATAAATTCTGCATTCTCTTTAAACAACAAAAAAATATCCTCTAATTCATGCTCATCTTTATTTAATCTCTCGTAAACTTTCCTGGCCCACAGTCCAAATTTAATTTCTCTGCCAAATTTACTCTTCCATCTCTTGTCATATTCGGCCAGCGCACCTTCCTGAATACACTCCACCAGAATATCGGCCGCCCTCATCCCGTAATAAATTCCTCCCCCGGTCAGAGGTTTTACCTGCCGGGCTGCATCTCCCACTACCGCTACCTTTCTGTAAACACTTCGGCACAGTCCTATCGGAATAATCCCGGCTAATCTATCGATAATTTCACCTTTTATCCCTTCTTCTTCTATCACTCGCTTTAACTCTCTGCGTCCATTTTCTGCAATTACCCCTAATCGTATAATTCCGTCTCCTTCAGGGATAATCCACACAAAAAAAGGGATTCCTTCCCGCATATATATCCGGGTCAACTCCCCGGAAAAAAAATCATCTTCTAAGCCTTTTAAATCTTCTAATTTTATTCTATACTGGACCCCTTTATAAAATTTAGTTTCCCCGGAGACATCAATGCCATCAATCCCATCAATGCCATCACTGCCACTACTACCATTTTTTTTCGCCTCGCTTCCTCTTTTTTCCTCTTTTACTTTTCCCTTCGAATCTATAAACTTTCTCACCCGGGACTGCGGTCCATCAGCTCCAATAACTATATCAGCCCAGATATCGCCCTGATTGGTCTTTAGCCGATACCTACTTCCATCGCCTTCTCCTTCTTCCTCTATCTCCAGTAATCTTCTCCCATATTCCACTTCTAATCCCTGGCTCAACTCTTTATCAAACTTCTCCCTGTCAACTACAAGAGCTACCCCGGACCTTTCTATCTTAAAACTATCTCCCCGGTAAAAAAATAAGGCTCCGTTAATCTGATTTAATATAGAACCTCTCGATAAAGGTATTAAACTATCTTCGAAAACCGGCTTGCCCACAATCCCGGCACACCTTACCGGCCTGCCTACCTCATCGTGTTCTTCAATAATTCTAAAGCTATTAATCCCGCATTTCCTCAACAACTGTGCTATATAACATCCTATCGGGCCAGCCCCCACAATAACTATTTCCATAAAAATTCCTCTTAAATCAATATTTTTATTTAGGTATTTAGTCCTTCAAAATCGATCATATTCGAGCACCCCTTGATTTAATTTTATCTATTACCTCTTGTCTTTCCTCGTTTAAGATTGCGTAATCTTTTATGGTCCTTATCTGAAAATACATTTTCTTTAGATTATTAGAATTATAGATTAATTTTCCTGTTTTTATAATTTGAATTTTGAAAACGGTTGAAGCCTTATTCAAATCTATAAGATCTACTTCCTTTTTTAAAATATCTGCTAATTTTTGAGATAGAATAAATAATTCGTACTCGTCTACTCTTCTATCAGTCAGAATACCAATATCTATATCGCTTTCTCCTCTGTCTCTATTTTTTACCGTAGAACCAAAAATATAAATTAGATAAGGGCTAAATGCCTGCACTAAAATATTTTTTATAATATTAATCTTTTCGTTACCAATCATTAAATTCGCCGACCTCAATATAAAAATTGAATTCTTCTTACACAATTTTATTATATCACACCTTATTTTATCCACATACTTTATTAGGCTCCCGACACCAAATTTATCCTATGTACTAAAAAGTTAAAAAAGTTTCCCAAAGGTGCCTGGCACCTTTGGGAAACTTTTTAGTTCGTAAGCGATTTTTGCGGCTACCCGAGCATTGTTTTTTACCAGCTCAATATTGGCTTTCAGGCTTTTGCCTCCGGTTAATTCTTTTATCTTGTTCAATAAATAAGGGGTTAAGTTCTTTCCTTTTATCCCTTCTTTCTCTGCCGCCTTAACCGCCCCTTCTATCATTTCATTCGTATACTCCATTGAAAGGGCATATTCCTCAGGAACAGGATTAGCAATAATCATTCCCCCTCCTAATCCTAAATCCTGCATAGCTCTCATTATCCCCACTGCTTCCTTCTCATCATTTACCACATAATCAACTTTTAGTCCGCTCTCCCGACAATAAAAAGCGGGCAGTTCTTCACTTCCAAATCCGATCACCGGTACTCCCATGGTTTCTAAATATTCCTTGGTCAAAGGTAAATCAAGTATCGACTTTGCCCCGCTACACACTACGGCTACCGGGGTCCGCGCCAATTCCTGCAAATCTGCCGATATATCAAAAGTCTTCTCTGTTCCCCGATGCACTCCCCCTATTCCGCCGGTTGCAAAGACTTTTATCCCGGCCTTCTCCGCCACCACCATAGTTGCCGCTACCGTAGTAGCTCCATTTAAACCTTTAGCTGCTATCACTGCCAAATCTCTCCTGCTGGCTTTTATAATATCTTTAGAAGTCGCCATAAATTCCAGCTCACCCCTCGTCAGACCTACCTTTATCTTTCCTCTAATTATGGCGATAGTGGCAGGCACAACTCCACATCCTCGTATAATCTCTTGCATTTGCCCAGCCACCTCTAAATTTTCCGGATAAGGAAACCCATGAGATATTAAAGTCGATTCTAAAGCCACCACCGGCTTCCCTTCTTCCAGGGCCTCTTTTACTTCATCTTTAAAATCAAAAAATCTTTTTCCACTCACCCTCGCACTTGCACTCATAATTAATTTATAACAACCTTCCTCCTTTTCCTTTCTCCTCTTCTTATTTCTCCTCTTCTATCCTGCTTCTCAATAATCCTTCTCTTAAATCTCTCCTTACTGCCTCTTTTGTAGAAATAGTCAAAGCCGCCGCCCCCAGGCCAAATCTTGCCGCCATCTCCAGAGAATATCCCTTGTAAATTCCATAAACCAGTCCGGCTACCAGCGCATCTCCAGCCCCGGTTACATCCACTACTTCGCCCCTGTAGGGTGCCATAAATTTGTTCCAATCCTCTTTCCTTCTTTCGCCAGCCCCGCCACAAGAGACATATATTCCTCTTTTTCCTAAAGTGACAATCACATTCTTTGCCCCCTTGCGCCTTAGTTCCTCTGCCGCCTTCGCCATATCTACATCTACATCTTCTATACCTTCATCCTCGTCGCTATCTCTCTCCGGCTCCACCCCCAAAATTGATTCCAGCTCATCTTCACTCGGAGTTATATAAGCAATAACCCATCTTCCGCTTCCCCTTCCTTTTCCGCTCCCATCCAATATCTTCCTTAACTTCTTAGCCTTCTCCACCGATACCGGCTCGATAAAAAGAGGAACATTAACTTTATTACACAAATCCACCACATATCCGATGCTCTCCTCCGGTATATTAGTATCCATCACCACTATCTTACTCTCCTTAATCAGATAGGCCTTTGACCTCAAATATTCCACCGTAATTTCCTCTAAAATCTGCATATCTGAGACCGCTACTTCCATCTCACCCATCTCATCTAATATGGCCAGATATATTCCGGTAGGATGCTCTCCCGATATTATCATCTGCTCCGTCTTCACTCCAGCCTTCCCGGTCTCCTCCAAAATCCTTATCCCTTCTCCATCGTCTCCTACTGCACTCAACAAAGTAACCGGCACATTAAGCAAAGCCAGATTATGGGCAATATTCCTTCCCACTCCTCCCGAACCAACATTTATCTTGCCCGGGTTGGACGTATGTCTTTCCAGCACCTCTCCAGCAGGCCTGCCTCTCAAATCAATATTAGCTCCACCTATCACCACTACCCCGCCAAATCTTCCTCGGCCATCACTTAATCTCGGAGAACTCAAAACTTCCTCTCTTATTCTGGTTATTACCATTTTAAAAAACCTTCTCCAAAACCGATAATATTTTTTCCATTATACCACAAACCCCCCTTCCTCCCCCAAACTTACTAAAAAGTTGCCAAAAGGTGCCAGGCACTTTTTGGGTTAGTGTAAACTTTAGTGGGGTAGTTAGAGGAAAAAATATTATATATTAATAATACTTTCTTTGGTTAGTAATAAGACAAATAACCAGAGAAGGATTGCAAAAATATAATAAAAAGGTAAAATGAAAGCCAGATGCACCTCAGGTAAGGTGGTAAAATAGGGGAAGATAAACCCTAAACCCATAAGGAGGTGCAAGATGTATTCTATAGGTATAGACGCCCATACGAGGTATTCACAAATAACTATTATGCAGGGGAACGGAAAGATAGTTAACCGGGATAAGGTAAATAAGGATCG
>DMCY01000046.1 GCA_003451675.1 Candidatus Atribacteria bacterium | reverse complement strand
GTATTTCGTATTGCGTATCGCGTATTGCGTGAAGAAAAAGAAGGGTATTAGAGAAAAAAAAGATAGAGAAACAAAAACAATAAATATTCTTTTTTTTAACTATCCCGCTAAAGTTTACACTAACTAACCATTACTATTTCCAAATTAGAATTCGGCTGCAATTGGGACAAGTTACTATCTTTCGATTCTTTTTTAATTGATAAATAACATCACTGGGAAGGTCAAGATAACAGCCTGGACATATAGGACTATCAACTTCTACAATGGCCTTTCCGCCTTTCTCTTTTCTTAAAAGTTCATATTCCTTTAAAAGATGGTCATCGGTTATTTTATTTAATATCTCTTCTCTTTTAATATTTAAAGAATTCATATTCTTTTCAATTACTAACCTTGCTAAATTCATTTCTTCTTTGCGTTTTTTAAACTCTTCCTCTTTCATTTTCAAATCTTCGTCGAGATGACTAATCGATTTATCAAGGTTTTCCATCTCTTCCATTAAGTCTAAAACATCTTCTTCAATACTATCTTTTTCTTCTTGATAATTGGCTATTACCTTTTGTATCTGCTTGAGCTCCTTGATATCAGATATTTTTCCTCCGTATAAATCTTCCTGATGTTTTTTGATTTTATTAGATTTTTCAGTTAAATCTAATTCTATTCTTTTTAATTTAATCTGTAAATTCTTATAATTTTCATTTTTATTTTTTAAACTATCTTTCAACCCCTGAATTTCTTTGCTTATCCCTTCTATCATTAAAGGCAAACTTCTCTTCTTTTTTCCCTCCTCATCGATATCAATATCGATTTTCTGTAATTCTATAAGAATATCATATTGTTCTTCTATCAATGAATTATTCCTCCTCTCTTCACAGTTGCAAAGCCCATCAAAACAAAAAAACCTTACTTCTTATATATAAGAAGTAAGGTTTTGATAAAATTCTGGTATTTTAACATTTTTATGCTTTTTCATAAATCTTACACTATCCACATTATTATTAAAATTAATAATTATCAATTTTTGGTGGGCCCACCTGGATTCGAACCAGGGACCGACCGGTTATGAGCCGGTTGCTCTGCCAGCTGAGCTATGGGCCCGTTAGTCGTCATTATCTTCGTTAAAAGTATATCAGATATGTTTATAAAGTCAAGAAAATTTTCGTATTTCGTATCTCGTTAAGAATTAGTTATTTGGTTAGTTAGTTACCTGGTTAGCTGGTTAAGAAAATAAAAGAGAGAAAAAGTAGGGGCGTATTACATACGCCCTTGTAACTTATTTTAGATGCAGGCTCTTTAGCTGACCACATGCAGCAGAGATATCGTCACCTTTTGATATTCTTATAGTAGTTGGAATTCCCTTGGCTATCAATTCATTTTTAAAAGATTTAACCTGGGGAGCAGCGGGTGGCAATAAAGAGTCGGGAGCAGGGTTAAAAGTAATTAGATTTACTTTTGAATTAAACCCACCAATTAGTTTAGCCAGTTTATCTGCGTAATTTACTGAATCATTCACTCCTTTAATTAAAATGTATTCAAAAGTAATCTGTCTATTAGTTTTATCCGTATAATTCCTGCATACTTCTATCAAATCAGGTAAAGGATACAGATTGTTTACCGGCATTAGATAAGACCTTAATTTGTTTTCCGGGGCATGCAGAGAAACCGATAGTTCTATCTGCCAATTACGCTTTTGCAATCTTTTTATAGCCGGTATTATCCCGCAGGTAGAGATAGTAATCTTTCTTGCTCCAATGTCAAATGTATCTTTAGAATTTAATACACAAATGGCTTTTACAACATTATCATAATTGTCTAAAGGCTCCCCGATACCCATAAATACAATATTATTGGGATTGGACTTCATTTTTTTCTTAACAAATAAAACTTGATTTAAAATCTCGCTAACTGTAAGGTTCCTGCTAAAACCCTTTTTGCCACTTTCGCAAAACAAACAGTTATATTTACAGCCAATTTGGGAAGATATACATTCAGTAACTCTTTTATTGGAAAATATTAGAACACTTTCTATTAAATTTTCATCTTCTAACTTAAATAAATATTTCTCAGTTTGGTCTTTTGATTTAAGCAATTTAGCTAACTCTATCTTACTTATATAATAATTTTCTTGAAGTAAATCTCTAAATGATGCTGGGAGACTCAACATTTCCCTGAAATCTTCTATGCCCTTCTTATAAAGTAAATCAAATAATTGAGCTGCCCTATATTTTTCAACTCCTAAATTTTTAACCTCTTCTTGTAATTCGTTTAAGGTGAAATTTTTAATATCTTTCTTCTGTATAATCATAATATAAACTAAATCTCTATATTTTATTTTTTAATTTCTCTTTTTATGTTTTCAGCAAATTCTTTTGCTTTTTGGTCTATTCTCAAAACATTCATTATTGACCCGGGGTCATTAGCAGTAGCGGTTAAAGCAAAATATGGAGGCAGTCTAAATCCTTTGTTAATATTTAAAGCTCCTATTAACTGTTTAGCCACACAATCACTTCCTGAATTTCCGGAAACCACAATGGAAAATATAGTTTTATTTCCAAATTTCACCCTCTTATAAAGAACAGTCATTCTATTTATAACTGCCATAAGCTTTGCGGATATTGCGTCATTATAATTAGGACACAACCAGATTATACAATCTGCTTCTTCTATCGCAGGGAGAATTTCTTTTACCATAATTCCTCCATAAAAACAGCTTTTTTCTTCACTATAATGGATGCAGGTTTTATAAGAACATCCTCTGCAATCTACTACAGTTCCATTTTCTACATGGAGTTCTTTTATATCTTCTCCGATAAGATTTTTTTTTAGCATTCTCCAGAGCATAAGAGTATTAGAAGTCTTAAACAAACTCGAATGCAACACAAGTATCTTTGGTCTGTTAATTAATTTTAAATTCTCCTCTATTAATTTTTTTGCTAATTCTTTAGACTGTTTTTTGTAAATCTCTATAAGTGGTAGTTTAAAAGTTCTTTGCCAGGTAAGAAAATTATAGAGATTGTAAGTAGCCTCTACAACTGGATGACCGGGGAATCTGCACCCCATCTGGTTGGTTAAAAAAATTATCTTTTGAGCAGTGCTCTTGGTAAACAATTCACTTGAACTTTGGATTATAATTACGGCTCTTGAACCTAAAAGGGAATCATCTTCTCTTTCCTTTAATTTTAGAAGCATTTCAAATAAAGGAATATTAAATCCGCATTCATCTAATTCAATAGCAAATATAATCTTTTTATTTCGTAAATTAACAGGAAAATCCTGAAAAGTTTTTATAATTGTTAATTTATAATTTTCTGTAGCTATTTTGATAACTTCGGCAAAACTATCCGATATTTTTCCCGGCATAATCAAATAAATCGTTTCCATAAAATAATTTCCTCTATCGATAATTATTTATAAAATATTGCCCAATTCCTGATAACTTCTTTTAATTTTCTCTACTAAAATAACTGGAAGATCTAATCTTTCAATTTCGATTCCTGATTTAATCGATCTATTTTTTGCTCCCATAAATACTCCCCCTATAAAAGTTGCACTATAATGCCATTTTCCACTCATAGTAGCAATAAGGGGATAGCTTCCGGAAGATAAGGCAGGAGCTACATAAGGTTTAAAACCGGTCCTCCTCACTTCTAAATTTGCTTTTACGGTCTGAGCGGTAAGCATCTCGGAAAGACTTTCATCATATTTTTTTAAGCTGTTGGCAATTACCAAACCTTGACCATGGGGGCCAAAGGCTCTGCCTTCACGATTATATTCAGCAGTTTCAGTATTTTGTTTTGAATAATAGACTGCCCGGGCATGCATCACTCCTAAGCCATATCCTCTTATCTGGTCTGCTGCTAATCCTTTAAAATCAAACTCTCCGCTTGTACTTTTATTGCTGCTCAGAAAAACAGCTTTGCACAATAAGTCTACCGGGTCTGAGATAACTGCAAATATCCCCTTAAACGATTTCTCCCGGGCCTTTCGGGCATAATCAGAGATTATCTTAAAATTTCCTTCAAATTGCTTCATTCTCACATCTTCTTGTTCTTCTCTCAAAGAAGGAACTCCTACAGTTGCACAAAATATAAATATATCACAATCAAAAATATTCTCTTCTCTTAACTGGTAAACCTCAGGAAATTTGTAAGCAGTAAAAGGACAAAATATTTGATTTGCTTCTAATTTCCATCTTTTTATCGCGTTTATATTTTTATCATATATTCCGATAGATTCAATACAACTTCCTCCCAATAATCTCAAACCGGTAAGGAGAACCCCTCCTACATCACCCAATCCTACAATATTAACTTTCCACCGGGAAGGAAATTTATAATTTAATACATCTTGCCAGTTAGGATATTCGGTATTAAGTGAACTCACTCTTTTTTCTTTTATTCTTTCTTTAAGCCATGGAGGTAAGTTGAAATCAATCTTCTTGGCTTTTTGCAGTAGGTGGATACCCTCTTCTTTTAAAAAAATAAGAGAGGAATCGGAAATACAAAAATTTCTTCTTGATTTTAAAGGGTTTATCCGATTAAGTACATAAATTATTTCTTTGCTCTCTTTAACTTCGCTTTCAGATATTCTATTTAATTTATTGTATTCCGATTGGGAAATTAGTATTTTATCTTTTAGTTTATAGAAGAACATTAAAACCCCTTCTTATAATTATAATTTTTCTAGTTTGCGGAATAGATAAATTGATTTATAGATTACTATTAAATTAAAAATTTAAAGCGAAAAACGAAAAACCATAATTTAAAATTCAAAACTTTTTATCTAAATTTTGAATTTTGAGTTTTGGTTTTGCGCTTTGCGTTTTTAGCTTTACGTTTTAATGCTATACGCTCCACGCTATTCTTCACTATATACTAACTCGGCTTCACATTTCCCTGTCTGCTATTCCTTTGGTACGTCGTAAAAGTTCAAGGCTATTTCCTAAATAATGAGAAGGACTAAGATTTAGATTATAATCCATATCTTCTCCCTGGTCAGGATATCGGGGATAAATAATTACTTCTCCTAAATGGTCTAAAGTTAACTTTCTTTGTTGAATTACTTGGTATTCATTTTCCAGAGCTTCTAATATAGTTAAGGCATTTTCAATACAAACTTCGGAAAAATTATAGATAGTTTTTGCAGAAACATTTTTAATAAATGAAGGGAAAGTATAGGGTAGTACCTGATTGATAGACCTAACTAAATTTCCCTGAGTCCTTATCTTTCTCATTAATGCATCTCCACCAACAAAAGGATACAATTCACTTTCATTAAACCAAAGCCTGAGATTGGGAATAAAATGAGCACAATCAGCATCTCTATTTAATATAGTTGCTATCTCTTTCCCACTACCGGATAGTGCTCCCACAATTATTTTTTTAATTTTAATATCATATTTTTTAAATAGAGGCTCAAGGGTCTTTATTCTATATCCTTTATGTAAATAGTCATCAATAAGAATTACGGGCATATTAAATGAACGAATCATCTTAACCTGATTTTCCAGACTCATATAATTGGGGAAGGCACCAATCTTAAAACTTTTCATATTAGAAGCAAATATTTTTTCCGTATGGAGAGATTTAGTTACAGTATTGGGTACTACCATCTTATGCAGTATCTTTCCGAAAGGCACACACATTGACCTTCCTAAAGTTCGTGGGATTAACGGCGTTGTAGAAACATCGTTTATCTTGCAAATTTTCTTTACAATAGTCTGGTTAATCAAATTTATATTAAATGGTAAAACAATATTCCCGGGATAAAAAGTAGTAAACGATTTTAATAATCTTTTACGTGATATTATAACTGATTTTTTAATGTTTAAATTTTGGCAAAAAGGTTCCTTTATAATTGACTCGGTATCCAGATTGACTATACAGGGTTTACTCATATCCACTACAAATACCGGATTATCTTTATCGCTGAAAGGTAAGCGATAAAATCCCATAAGTCCTAAGTTCTCGTTTAAAGAAGCCAAAGGATAATTGTTTAATACATTCCTAAATATCGTATAATTGTAATCTTTCTCTATACAAAAAGAAAGGGTTTCGGTAAGAATAACCTGTTCGAGGTTTTCAAGCTCTGATTTATTTTCCGTATCACTTATGGTAAAAATACCATCAATAACTATAATACGGCCAACTGCATTTTCCCGGATATACTCAGATATTAAGTTGTCCTTAAACTCCTGGAAAAGAATGTTTGAACGAACCCAATGAAATGCTGAAAAACCCAATATCATTCCATTGTGGCGAACATCACGTAATAGCAAAATTCTCGAATTTACTTTATGAGTAAACTCGACTAACTTTTTAAATACTTCATTTCGATTATATTTAGAAAGTATTTTCTGGAAAAGTTCTTCTATTAAATCCGGGGTAATATTTTCAACTATCTGTATATCAATAGAGATAGTTTGTATTACACTCTTATATTGTGGTTCTCTTTGGTATAAACTATTTTCGTAAATATATTTCTGAGCCAAAGGGTCAATAAGTCTGGAAATGTCTCTATTTTCATCTATATTACTTCTTATTTGACTCGAACTTATTTCTTCATAACAAGAGGTAAGATTAAGTTTTATGATTTTTCCTTTTATTTTTTTAATAGCTTCTTGAACCATTTTTTCTTTCTCATCAGCAGTATGTGGAGTTCTTCTATCAAAAACAATATGAGAAAAAGTATGTATGGAATTTTTTCTTTTGTTTTTTTGATAAGCAGAGGCATTCAATACAACATCACTGCCTACTACAATATAAACCTCAGAAAATGGAAAATTTTCTCTTAAAGTCTTTAAATTATCTGAATTGGCGATATTAACCGGTAAATCTTCGGGATATAAATATACATTAAGTTCATCAGCAATGGAAATATTTATTATATTCTTTCTAAAGAGGTGTGGCTGAGTCCTTTTAGACCAGGAAAATTCATCAACTGCTAAGTACGTTTCAAATCCGAGTGCTTCTATTGCTTTTATAATCTCTTTGTGGCTTAAGGAAAATGGGTCAAAAGCTCCTGGGAAGAAAGCTATTTTGTCCGGGGTTTCAAGATTTATGTTTCCCCTGAAAAAATTATAATCAGAAATAAATTTATACATATAATTAAGTCCGGTGCAACTTATTAAAAACATCAGACCTTCTTTAGTTACAGGAGTTAACAGAGTAAGAATTTTTTTGGCAATAAGTTGAAATATGTGGTTTTTTTCTTCTAAACTAAGATGTCTTGAGCCAAATATTTCCCTACCAATAACTCTAAAAGCTGCCTGTTTAACCTTTAAATTATAGTGGACAAAACCATTCAAAAGGATACCTATCATCTTGTTAAGTCTGTTTTCATATGATTTTTCTTTTTTTGAAAATCTTTCTCGGTACTTAGGATAATTAGCGATGGCTATACCAACTGTTCTAAGCAGTAATGAGCTTAATTTGGGATCTGACTGTTTTATTTTTTCTATTAAATCATCAATAAGTTCCTCTAATTCATTAGGTGTTAGATGAAGTATTAATTGTCCTAAATAGTAAGGAATATATTTAGTAAATTGATAATCTTCCATTTCTAAAGCCCGCAATAGTTCAATGGCTATATCATTCCTCTGTTGAAAAGATAAGGAAGGCATTAAATTTACCAAAGCTTTACCAGCCAAATTTCTAATATCTTCTATGCCGCTAACTTTTAAAATATTACAAAAATGCAAAGCAGTATAGATTTCTTCCTGTTTGCTCTTTAAAGTATGTTCTAATAAAAATTCTATCTGAATTTTTTTAATTATTCCACTGGTTGAAGTTTTAAGGTTGCTTAGAAATATATACTGTATCTTTTCTATGTCTCTTCGATAAAATTCGATGTACTTTTTTACAATGCTTTCATCCAAACCTAATAATTCAACTATCTTCATATTTAAATAATTTTCAGCAGGGAGTACTGAGGTAGAAATATTACCAGCAAATAATTTTCTTAAGTTATTTATAAATCTAAATTTTTTATCAATTTGGGGTATTAAATCATAGACTACCTCTAAAGCAGTAAGCCTAAGATTGTGATTCTCTTTCTTCAACATCTTTATAATATAATCAAATAATACCTTTACAGATTTTTCATCTGAATAGATTGATATATGTTTGGCGGTTTTTATCAAACACAGTTGAATTTCTTCATCGGTATACAGGTCTTTTTTATAGTATTTTAAAATACTTTTTCTATAATTGCTTACCTGATAATTATTGCGACAGTTAGAAAAGAGAGAGGAAATCATATTCTCAGTGCTATTAATAATACGAGATTGATGAAGAGCAATCTTTTTATGGTCTGGCTGCAAAAAGTATTTTAAATATCTTTCCAATAAATCTACACTGGTAACTGATGGAGGTTCCAGAGTAACATCCCGAGGAATCTCTTTACGGTAATCTTCGTCAAAGCTGGCAATCAATAAACCGATAAGCTTTGCACTTCTCCTTCTTATTTCATCTTCCGGATGAGTTAACTGTTCGTATAAATATCTCAAAGTAATCATCTTCTGTTTTTGAGTGAAGTAGGTGGAATATTCATTAAATATTTGTAGATATTCCTGTAGATTATTCCAATCTTTTTCACTTCGAGCTAATTCTAAAAGCGAATTAAGAGAAGATTCATCTCGAAGTTCGTACATTAAACTTATATTATGTTCTATAGAAAGAAATTTTATATTCTGGATAACTTCTTGACCCTGCATAAGAGAATAATACGGTTTTCTATCTTTTTTATAAGAACTTATCTCTTTATTCTCTACATCTACGTTTACCCCTAAATTTATCATATAATCTTCAAAGTCTTTTAATTTCTCATAAACTCGATAATATCTTTTTCTTTTTTTCTCATCAACATTATCCAGTTTGTCTAAAATTACTTGAAAAGAATCTTTTAGACTAAAGATTTTCATCTCCGACTTAGAACCGTTATTAGTATTTTTAACCCGAAAATCAGAATAAATTAATATAAGTGATTCCAGGGGTAAATTTTCTAATTCTAAATCCCAAACAGAATGATTAACTGCAATATGTCCGATATAAGGGATATTATGTTTTTTAAACCACATATCAGTATAGTAATAATGTAAATAGGGAGTTCTTTCTACCTCAATATCTTTACACCCATATTTTCCGATATCATGTCCTGCTGCTGCTCCCGAAATCCTCCCCAAATCAACGGGAAGACCCAGATTATATAACTGCCTGCCGATAAACAAAGCAATCCAATTTACCCCGCATATATGGTCTAAGGTATTGAACTTTAAAACTTCCTGGCTTAATTTCATCATCTCATAAATATATTCATCATTAAATGCCTTTAAAAATCTTTTATATTCAGCAGGATTTTCCAGTTTGTTTTTTTCTTCAAAAGTTAAAAAATTAAGGGAATATTTGCTGTGGAAAGTAAAATCACCGGACAATTTTTGAAAATCCAAAATTACTCTTAAAAATTCTAAATAAAGCAAGAAAGTCTTTTGGCAATTATAGGAGATATCCTTAAGGGATAGATCTGCTGCTTCCGGAAAAGATTTAGAGAGGACAAATTGAAATACCTGATAAAGCCAATTAGTGGGATTATGTTTTTTGTCTATATCGACAAGCAGGTCTTTACACAAAAAATATACTGCCTGACAGCTATAATCTTTCTTTTCTACCATAGATGATAATTGTTTTAAAAATGGAGGATTTTCAATATATTTTCTAACCAACTCTTTATCTAAAGAGATATCATCTAACATCTGTGTGTGTAAAATCTTTTTAGATATTTTGTTATACAATTCTTTAACCATAGTTTTATTCATTAATTACCATCCTAAAACTTTTTATAGATTAATTATTATATCCTAATTTTAGGCTCATTGGATCAAAGTATCAATCAAAAAAGGGTTATTCTTTTCTCTTGAATATTGCAAAAATGGTAAATACATATTGATAAAAATTCTTTTATAATATCCATTATAACTGAAAACTACCGTATTTTACAATTAAATCAGGTTTTTTCGTATTGCGTATTGCGTGAAGAAAAAGAATTAGAGAAAAAAGAAGCAAGAAAAACAAAAGCAAGAAATGTTATTTTATCTTTCCTGCCATCTACCCAAAGTTTAGACCCACAAGATTCCTGCATCTAAACTGAAGTTCTTTTTTAATTTCTAAAAATAATAAGGGGCACGATATATTTTAAAATCATACCCCTATTCTATTTATTGTATTTACTTTTCTTGATATTTACACTTATTAAAAAATAATTATACTGCTACAACTTCTTTTACTTCAGGAACTTCTTCCTTTAATGCTCTGCCAATACCCAACTGTAAAGTCATCTGTCTCATTGGACATCCGCTACAGGCACCGGTTAATCTTACTTTTACTACTCCATCTGTAGTTACTTCTACCAATTCAACATCTCCGCCATCTGCCTGAAGAGATGGTCTTATCTTCTCTAAAGCTGCCTCCACTTTTTCTTTCATTGCTTCCTCCTAATATAATATTATTGATCACCCAGATTATAATTTGATTACACAGATTAATATTATTGTGAATCTGGTATCCCTCTTTTTAACGAGATAATGTTAGCATATTTTCTACCTGTTGTCTATATTTAATACATATTTAATACAATTAAGCTCTCTTACTATAAATTTTCAGATTTCAAACCAAAGAGAGATTTCTCGTTTCGCCTCCTCAACGGTTGACGAGGCATGAACCAAATTCTGTAAAGCCCGCTTTTCTTTAATTGAAAGGTCAGGTGAATCTATCGAAAAATCGCCCCTTATTGATCCTAATTCCGCAAAAAGAGGCACCGTATTCCCCACTATTTTTCTTACAACTTCAATAGCATGGTTTCCACTTAAGATAATTGCAATCATTGGTCCTAAAGTTATTTGCTGAATCAACCATTTTCTAACCAGTTTACCAACTTCCAGGGCATCATCAGTACCTAAATCCTCTGCAATATTTAAATTATATTTTTGATAAGTATCTACAGTCTTTTTACCAACAGATCTAACCCAATTTTTATCATCAGGATAGTGTTGTCCGACAACTTTAGTAGTAGCATTTACTGTTTTCATTTCTTCCAGGTTTAATCCTACTCTTTCAAATCTCGAAATAATTTCCCCAACAAGGCCCCTTTTAAATGCGTCGGGTTTTATTAACACCAATGTTCTTTCCATTCTTCAATTCACCTCTAAATTTTTTCCTTATTCCCTTTATTAAATAAAAGTCAGTTTATCTAAAAATAAAAGCCTTAGATTTCTTTTTAAAAAATTATTTATAATTATAATTCAACAGATCTTTAAAAAACCCTTCTTTTTGTGAAAAAAATTAAAAAATAAAAAAACCCTTCAGCTAATTACCGAAAGACGGACAATTGTCTTTTCTCTTCTTTGCCATTAAAAATTAACAAAGTATTTAAGGGTAAAGTTAATGAAAGTATGGGTGATGAATGCCGGCCAGAACGATTTTCCCCGATAGGCAATATATCCAAACCACAATCCCATGGGGATACACATCAATATCTCTATTTCCGGTTTTCCGATATGGAGAAGCACAAAGGGAACCATCTGTATAAGTATACTGTTTTCTTTAAACCTTTCCTTAAGTCCGAACAGGAGAAAACCACGAAGTATATACTCCCAGAAAAAAAGAAGGGGGACCATCTGAGTGAAAAAACTGTAGTAATCGAAAGGTTTAGTATAATACTGGCCTACTGAAGAAAAAAGAGAGCCGATATACAATACCGGGACAGCGATGACCACCGTTATGGCTACATAGAAACTCCATAACTTATAATCCCCGAGCCTGAGCCCAAAATCAAAAAGATTCTTTCTTAAGATAATCAAAATGGTGAAAATCGGAAGAATTGCATAATACACCAGGTAGTTTATTATCAAAGATGACCCTATTGGTCTGCAAATCGCCAGAACAAGGAAAAGTGTCGTCGCACACAGAACAACCGTTTCCTTATAATTGTTTCTAAAAAAAGAATGTATCTCACCTAATTCTTGCTTAAAGAGATTAATCATAATTCCTCCTTATCCGAACAAGAGTAATGTCAAAAATAATTTACTAATTTTCTTTTAAACTCTTTATTCTCAAATGTTTTAGTGAAATTAACTTGCCTCCCCCCTACTTTTTTAGTAGGATTTAAGAGAACTACCTCAAAAAAGGAGGCAAGCCAAGTGAAAAAGACTACTCGTTTTGTTATCTGGATCTGCTCTAAGTTCACCCGTAGAGAGATGGTCTTCCCCTGATAATCCGGACACTCAGTTAAGACACTTTGATCATTCTCTCATATTCCTCAGGACTGTAATAACCGAGAGAGGAATGTAATCTTTCTCTGTTGTAAAAGATTTCGATGTATTCGAATATATCTCGTCGAGCCTGTCTTCTTGTTTCATAGGTTTCCTGATAAATCCATTCCACTTTTCAGTTATGCTAGGAACTCTCCATCACGGCCTTATCCCACCAGTTACCTTTACGGCTCATGGAACATAGTATACCATTTCTTTTCAATAATTTCTGGTATAATTCGCTTGCATATTGGCCACCTCGGCCTTAATTTATCAGTTAGTCACCATCATGGTTTCTCTCTTTCA
>DMCY01000027.1 GCA_003451675.1 Candidatus Atribacteria bacterium | reverse complement strand
GGTCAGATTGCCGGTCTGAATGCCGCGGTGAGCCTGGGATATAAATGTGATAATTATAAAGAACAGGATGAAAAATTAAAAGCAGAATTAAAAGAATTGAGAGACAACCCTTTAAGTGAAGAGATAAAGATAGGTATAGAAAAAGCCCTGTTAAAGGAGGGGGGAAGTATTAACTATGTTAGAAAGAACCGGTATACCGAACGATGATGATTTAGAAAAAGTAATTCCGGATAAAGAAAGATTGGCTAAAGGTCCGGTAGTTATAATAGAATGTTTTCAGAAGATACCCTGTGATCCTTGTGCCGTATCCTGCAAGTTTGGAGCAATAAAACCCTTTAAAGATATAAATGACTTACCTCAGGTCGATTTTGATAAGTGTACCGGTTGCGGGATATGTATCAGTTCCTGCCCCGGTCTGGCTATATTCGTGATAGATATGAATTATTCAGATGAAAAATCCTTAATCAAACTACCCTATGAAATGCTCCCTCTACCGGAAAAAGGAGAGAATGTTTATGCTTTGGATAGAGCAGGCAGCATGTTCGGTAAAGCGAAAGTAGTAAGAGTCCTAAAGGTTAAAAACAAGACTAATATAATTTCCTTAGAAGTTCCCAAAAGTATGGCTATGAAAGTAAGAAGCATAAAAGTGGAGGACAAAAACAATGAAAGATGAAACCATAATTTGCCGATGTGAAGATATCCCCTGGGGAGAAATCAGGCAGGCCTTAGAAAAAGGATATACCACCCTCGATGAGATTAAAAGGATTACCCGTGCGGGAATGGGAAGGTGCCAGGGCACCACTTGCCGCAGGATTATCTTAAGGGAAATTGCTAAGTTTTGTCATAAGAAGATAGAAGAGGTAGCTATACCTACCTTTAGACCCCCCACCAAGCCGGTAAAATTAGGCACTCTGGCAGGTGATGATGATGATTAAAAGTGCAAGTGTGGTAATAATCGGTGGAGGAATAATCGGTAGTAGTATCGCCTATAATTTAGCCAAAATGGGATGTAAAAATATAGTATTATTGGAAAAAAATACCCTGGCCAGTGGTGCTACCGGAAGGTGCGGGGCAGGAATCAGACAGCAGTTTGGGACTGAAATGAACTGTATTTTGTCCCGAGAAAGTATAAAAATTTTTGAGAATTTAAGCCAAGAATTAGATTATGATATCGAACTAAATCAAGGCGGGTATCTTATGCTGGCTTATACCGAAAAAGAAGTCAACCAGTTTAAGAAAAATGTGGCTTTAGAACAATCATTGGGGATTGATGCAAGGTACATAACCGCAGAGGAAGCCAAAGAGATTGTTCCTCCTTTAAATACAGAAGGGGTATTGGCCGCAACCTTCTGTCCTACTGACGGTCATGCCAATCCCTTTAATACTAATTTTGCCTATGCCGAAGCTGCTCAAAGGTTGGGGGTAAAGATTTACAATTTTACCGAAGTAAGAGAAATCAAGACCGAAGATAACAAGATAGTTTCAGTCAACACAGACAAAGGAGAAGTGCTCACTCCTATTGTAATAGATGCCGCCGGTGGTTATTCGGGAGAAATAGGGAAAATGGCAGGAGTGGAAATACCGGTATATTCCCAAAGACATCAAATCCTAATTACCGAACCGGTTGACCCTTTATTTAAGCCGATGTTGATGTCCTTCTCTCGTAATTTTTACTGCCAGCAGACCCCACACGGAAGCATCATAATGGGTTTTGGCGACCCCGATGAACCCAAAGGTCACGATATAGGTACAAGCTGGCAGTTTGCCCGGGAGATGGCCCAAAAGATGACCGCGGTTGTTCCCCTGTTAAAAGAGATTAGCATGGTAAGACAATGGTCAGGCCTATATAACATGAGTCCTGATTCTCAACCGATCTTGGGTGAGCATCCTCAGATAAAAGGCTTTTATATGGCGGTAGGTTTCAGCGGTCATGGATTTATGCTGGCTCCTGTAGCCAGCCGGCTTATGGCAGAGTTAATACTTAAAGGGAGGACTTCTATTCCCATTAACAAATTAGATATAGGCAGATTTGAACGGGGTGAACTGATTATTGAACCCTCGGTAGTATAAGAAAAAAAATAATAAAACTTATATCATTCAAAAAAAAGAAGGATATTTTAATTTTTTGCAGTAATATATATAATAAAGTGGTTAGGTAAAAAATAATCTAAAGATGGTTTTTCACAAAATCTAAAAAAGGTACCTAGTAACTATAATTTTGTGAGTGACTATTCTTACAGAAAAAAAGGAGGTGAAGGAATTTCTTAAGCATTATAGAATAGAAGTTAATTCTAATGTTGTGGCCAGTTAATTTGCTAAAATGATCTGTTTTTTTATTTTAAAATAATTAAAGGAGAATTAAAAATGAAAAGAATAAAATTTTTGTTAGTTATTAGTGTGTTAGTATTGGCTCTTGGCGTAGCTTCTTTGGGAGTGATGGCTGCTGATAAACCACCGGTGGTTATCGGTCTTCAAGCTCCAATTACTGGCGCAGCAGCAATTGAAGGTGAAATGGCTAAACAGTGTGTAGAAATTGCAGCCCAGATGATCAATGAGAAGGGTGGTATTTTAGGCGGCAGAATGATTGAAATCAGAGTTGCCGATGATGGCTGCCAACCAAAAGCAGGCGCATTGGCCGCAATGAAATTAATATCTCAGAAAGATGTAGTTGCTGCCATTCAAACCTACGGTTCTTCTGTTACCCAGCCTGCTTCTGATATATATGAAAAATTTAAAAAAGTAAATATTGCTTATGGTGCAACTGTTACCGGTCTTACCGAAAGAGGATTAAAGTATTTCTTCCGTACTTGTGGAAGAACTGATACTCAGGGCAAATTTTTTGCTGATGAAGTCGTTCCTCTCTTTAATGCTAAAAAAATAGCTATTATGCATGATAACCAAACCTTCTCTTTAGGGCTTGCTGAAGATACCAAAAAAGCCTTACAACCTAAGATAGATACTGGAGAAGTAGAATTAGTCTACTTTGATGCAATTACACCCGGAGAATCTGATTACACTGTTCCTCTCACTAAATTAAGAGAAACTAACCCGGATATATTCTATTTTACCGGTTACTTCCCAGAAGCAGGATTAATAATCAGACAAGCTCGAGATATTGGAATTACCGCAGTATTTGTAGGCGGAGATGCGGCAATTAATGAAGATTTCATCAATATTGCTGGTATAGAATATGCCAAAGGTTGTTATCAAACTCAGGAAGCTTTAGTTGAATATTTTACCAACCCCGAAGCAATGGCATTTAAAGAAGCATATAAGGCGAAATATAATACTCTTCCATCCAGCCCCTGGTCAGTTTATGCTGCCGATGCTCTCTGTGTACTCGCAGAAGCTATTGATAAATCTGGTTCCACCGATTCAGATGCCATTGCTGATTATCTGAGGAATAAGATGGAGAAATTCCCCAGCATTACCGGTCCAATAGGTTTTGATGAAATCGGTGACCGTGTAGGAACCGGAATTAATCTTTATGTAGTAGATGCAGATGGAAGTTTTGGAATTTACGGAAAATAAAATAAAACGAGGTTAAAATACGAAGATGAAAATTATATTAGAGCAGTTGCTAAACGGATTGACTATAGGTTCATTTTATGCTCTTATTGCACTCGGTTATTCTATGGTATACGGGGTAATGAAGTTGATTAATTTTGCACATGGAGATTTATTTGCCCTGGGTTCTTATCTTGGATATACCCTTCTCGTATTTGGCTCTACCTATGCTACCGTTACCCTTGGTATGTGGGGCGGCATGATTGCGGCTATGTTAATAGCCGCAATCGGCATAGGAATTGCCGGTACTTTAATAGAGCGAATTGCTTATCGTCCAATCTATTCAGTAGGCCGGCTTCCCGCAGTAGTGTCTGCATTAGGTGCTTCAATTGTTATACAAAATGGGATAATGGTTATTTGGGGTCCGCGCCCGCAAGCTTATCCAGCTAATGTTGTCCCATCAACTGTATTAAATGTAGCAGGAATAAGAATTACTTTATTACAAATTATAATTTTATTGATTTCTTTTATACTTATGGGACTTTTATATTATATTGTTCAAAAGACCACTTTTGGCGCAGCTATCCGTGCTTGTGCTTTGGATAGAGATACTGCTGCCTTAATGGGGATAAATATTGAAACAATTATATTTTTTATTTTTGCTTTAGGGCCGGCTTTAGGCGGAATGTCAGGAGTAATGGTAGGTATGTATTATAGGAAGATTAGTTTTATTATGGGATGGAATTATGGATTAAAAGCCTTTACTGCTACTATCCTGGGAGGCATTGGCAATATCCCGGGAGCAATGTTGGGTGGACTTCTTTTAGGAATATTGGAAATGTTAGGTTCTGTTTACATTTCTACTGCCTATAAGGATGTGTTTGTATTTTTAATTTTAATATTAGTATTAATTTTTCGTCCCACAGGTCTTTTGGGTGAAAAAATTGCAGAAAAGGTATAAAGGGGCGAAAAAATGAAATTAAATATAAATGTAAACCAAAAAAATAGTATATTTAAAAATTGGCTGGTTATCTTAGTAGGAATTTTATTTATAATATTACCCTTTATAATAAATACTTATTGGGTAGACGTTTTCTTTTTCTTCGGAGTCTATGCACTTTTAGGGCTTAGCTTAAACATTGTTTTAGGAGAAGTGGGGCTTTTTGATTTAGGGCATATGGGATTTATGGCTATTGGTGCTTACACTACAGCAATTCTTAATACCACATTTGGTATTCCTACAATTATTTTATTGCCAATAAGTGCAATTGCAGCAGGTACCTTTGCCTGGTTAGTTTGTTCTCCAATCATCCATTTAAGAGGAGACTATCTATGTATCGTAACCATCGGAATGGGTGAAATTGTACGGCTTACTTTGAATAATAATCCATTTGGAGTAACTGGCGGACCAAATGGGGTCTTCGGAATTGATTTTCCTTCTTTGGGCAGTATCTTTGTAATTAATAATTCTACTAAATTTTATTATTATATATGGATAATAGTCGGCTTAACCATCATCGGGTTAGTTAATTTGCAGCGTTCACGTATAGGTAGAGCCTGGAACTGTATCCGGGAAGATGAAATTGCTGCAGAGGCTACTGGGATTGATGTTAGGTATTATAAGTTATTGGCTTTTGTTTTAGGAGCAGGTTTAGCCGGGGTAGCCGGTAATATTTATGCGAGCAAATTAATGATGGTATCTCCGGAGAGTTTTAACTTTATGGAGTCCTGTATGCTCTTCTGTATTGTATTAATCGGAGGAATGGGTTCTATACCCGGAGTTTTAATTGGTGCTGCCGCCATCAGCCTTTTCCCGGAATTTTTCCGGACTTTCGCTCAATACCGAATGCTAATTTTTGGAGCAGCTATGGTGGCTATGATGGTCTTTAGACCCGGTGGTATTTGGCCCAGAAAGAGGGGAGCTACCGAATTCAAATCACTTTTAATGAAAACAGGAGAAGAAAATGGCTAAAGACAATAATAATATGGAAACCAAGATAAAAGTTAGGCAAGAAAATGAAGAAATAAATAAAATTAATAAAGTTGTTTTGCAAACAGATAAACTGACTAAAAAATTCGGCGGCTTAACCGCGGTAAACAATTTTGACCTTAAAGTGAGTCAAGGGCAAATAAGCAGTCTGATAGGCCCTAATGGGGCGGGAAAAACTACCGTTTTTAATGTAGTTACCGGCATATATAAAGCTGATGGAGGAAAAGTTCTTTTTAAGGGGGAAGACCTTGCGGGCAAAAAACCCCACCAAATTATAAAAAAGGGAATTGCGCGAACTTTTCAAAATATTCGACTTTTTTCTAATATGACCTGTCTGGAAAATGTTATGGCCGGCCAGCACTGCCGCAGTAATGAGGGAACCTGGACTTCTATTTTACAAACTCCCGGGCAAAAAAAAGAAGAATTAGAAATTAAGAAAAAAGCAGAAAACCGACTTAAACAGGTCGGGTTATGGAAATATCGATATGAATTGGCTAAAAACATTGCCTATGGTAATCAGAGAATGTTAGAAATAGGCCGAGCTTTAGCCTCTGATCCTGATTTATTAATTTTGGATGAACCGAGCAGCGGCTTAAATGATAAAGAATCAGAAGACCTGATAATATTTTTAAAATCCTTATTAAAGGAAGATTTAACTATTTTACTTATCGAACACGATATGAATGTAGTAATGGGAATTTCTCATTGGGTTACAGTAATGGACGAAGGCAAAAAAATTGCTGAGGGTTTGCCCGAAGATATATATAGTAATCCTCAAGTAATTGAAGCTTACTTAGGCAAAGACGAAGAGGAGGAGGAATAGGAATATGACTACATTGTTGAAAGTAGAAGATTTAAAAATATATTATGGTTCTATTAAAGCTCTTAAAGGAATTTCACTTACAGTTGACGAAGGTGAAATAGTTACCGTATTAGGAGCAAATGGGGCCGGGAAAAGCACTCTTTTAAGGGCTATTTCTGGGTTGTTACCAATTCGCAGCGGAAAGATTAAGTTAGACGGTGAAGAACTTAACAATGTTAAGGCATTCAAAATAGTTATGGGAGGTATTTCGCACGTACCTGAGGGTCGAAAAGTATTTGCAACTCTTACAGTCGAAGAAAATCTTAATTTGGGTGCATATACTCGAAGAAAAGATAAAAAAGGCATAAAAGAATCTAAAGAAAAGGTTTATGATTTATTTCCTATTCTCAAAGTCCGGCGTAATCAATTATCCGGAACATTATCAGGTGGGGAACAGCAGATGTTAGCAATGGGGAGAGGATTAATGAGCACCCCCCGTATCTTACTTTTGGATGAACCTTCTCTGGGTTTAGCTCCTTTATTAGTAAAACAAATTTTCCAAATTATTCGTGAAATTAATGATCAGGGTATATCAGTATTATTAGTAGAACAAAATGCCCGCAAAGCATTAAGTATCGCTGACAGGGGGTATGTTCTGGAAACCGGGAATATTACTATTAGCGGGCTGGCTTCCGATTTAAAGAGCAATCAAAAAGTGCAGGAGGCTTACCTGGGAGGCGCTGTCCTTAAGAAGAAAAATAATATTAGTCGTTAGTGAATAGTAATTCGTATCGCGTATTGCGTATCGAGTATCGCGTTATAGTTAACCGGTTACCCAGTTTACCAGTTGACTAGTTTAAAACTAAATTACACTAATTTGTTAGAAAATGCCCTATTTGCAGACGTTTATTTCCTGTAGGGGGTGGATTTATCCGCCCCGTCCTAACTATTTACTAATAATTTTTTCTATTCGCTAATTATCTTTTGTCTTCCATTTTTCAACCATCTAACTAACCAATTAACTGATTTATTATCTCTTTGCTTTTTACTCATTACCAATTACATATGTTATTTTAAACTTTATTAGAGTAGTTAGATAAAGAAAAGAATAGTAGTAGTTCTTGCTTTTTCTGGGTCTTTTCTCTTTCTTTACGCAATACACAATAAGAATACAAAATTATTGAAAAATGTTGCTATTTTTGATATATTAAGCTATAAAATAGTATATAGTTAAGAAAAGAGAATGGAGAATTGGTTAGTTGGTTGAGAAAATAAGAGTAGTGGCGTATTGCATAGGCCCATAACGAAATTAGCAGAAACATAAACTATATAAAGATTTAGCGTAGTTTGATTCATTAATCCCGCTCTTAAAATTACCAAAATAAAACGGGGCGGCACTCAAGCAATATTGACTTACAGGAAAAATTCGAAAATGCCTAATCTTTATTCCCTCGCCCCTTTGGGGTAGGGGGTTAGGGTGAGGGGGAAACAAACGCGATACTCGATACGTAATACTAAATTACTATACGCTATACGCTGAATAGTTTCGAATATAATGCAAAGGACAAATAAATTATGATTAAAAAAGAGAATATAAAAGAGAAAAAATTATTTTTTGATAACGAACTCCCTGGCTTAAAGGAAAGTTTGATAAAGATGGCAAATTTAGTCGAAGAAGCAATTGATATGTCTATAAAGTCTTTAGTTGAGCAAGATTTGGATTTGGCAGCAAAGGTAATTGAAAATGATGATATAATTGACAAAATGGAATTAGATATCGAAGAACAATGTTTGCAGATGATTGCTCTACGTCATCCTATTGCCAAAAATTTAAGGATAATCGGTTGTGGTTATAAGACCGTATCTGATTTAGAAAGAGTAGCAGATCATGCCGTAAGCATAGCTAAAGCCAGTCAATATCTATCTACCAAATCGATGGTAAAACCCCTAATAGACATTCCTCGTATGGCCGATATTGCTCAAAATATGTTAAAAGATGGCTTAAATGCCTATTTCAACGGAGACGTAGAATTAGCCAAGGAAGTATGGGCAAGAGATAAGATGGTTGACGATTTGGATAAACAAATATTGCGTGAACTTTTAACTTTTATGATGGAAGATCCCCATACTATCAGCAGGGCGATTCATTTGATTTTTGTTTCTAATAATATTGAACGGATTGCCGACCATGCTACAAATTTAGCAGAAAGAGTAGTATATATAGCCAATGGAGAAAGAATAAAAGATTATTCCAAAAGTGATAAAGAAGAATAGAACATTAAAGCTTTAAAATTAATTGGATAAATGTTTATATTTTTATCTGAATAATTAAAAAACAAAAAATATAAAAAGGTTATAACTTATGGAAACAATCAAAAATAATTTAGAAATAATAAATAAAAAAATAAAAAAAGCAGCCTTAAAAGTGAATAGAAACACCGAAGAAATAAAATTGGTGGCGGTAACTAAAACTGCTACTATAAAGCAAATAGAAGAAGCTATAAATGTTGGCGTAAAAATAATTGGTGAAAATAAAGTTCAGGAAGCCAAAGAAAAATATCAAATTTTAACTGCCGATATAGAGTGGCATTTGGTAGGACACCTGCAGACGAATAAGGCAAAATACGCTGTAGAAATATTTGATTGTATTCACTCTGTAGATAGTATAAAATTAGCCCAAGAAATAGATAAGCGTTCTTTGCAATTTGGGAAGATAATGGATGTTTTAGTTGAGGTGAATGTTTCTGGGGAAGAAACTAAATATGGGATTAAACCAGGAGAAGTAGAACCTTTTCTAAAAGAAATTTCCGAATTTCCCAGAATAAGGGTCAGAGGTTTAATGACTATTGCTCCAATAGTAGAAGATAAAGAAGAAGTTCGGCCATATTTCAGGAAACTCAGGGAGCTATCTAAAGAAATAAAGAGTAAAAATATAGAAAATGTTAAAATGGACTATCTTTCCATGGGTATGACTGAAGATTTTGAGATAGCTATTGAAGAAGGTGCTAATATGGTTAGAATCGGCAGAGGAATATTCGGGTTTCATTAACCATTAATTTAAATAAAAAGGATAAATTAATAAAAGCGGAAGGAAAATATTATATATGTTTTTACTGATTCGAATAATTAACACAGTTTTTAGACTTTACAGTTATTTAATTTTAGCGAGGATATTTTTAACCTGGATACCTGTAGACCCCCATAACCCTGTGGTGCAATTTATCTATAGAGTTACCGAACCTATTTTAGCACCCTTCAGGATTATATTGCCTTTAGGAGGTATGGGGTTAGATCTTTCTCCGATAATTGTCTTTTTTTTACTGAATTTGCTTCAAAGAGCAATAATTAATATACTTGTTGGCATAGCTCTTTAAAGAATATAAAAAATCTAATAGAAATATTAAATGAGGGAGGATAATTGAATGAGAATTACACCAATGGATATTGAACAACAAGAATTTTCCAGATCGTTCAGGGGTTACAATGAAGAAGAAGTAGATGATTTCTTAGACAAGATAGTGAAAGACTACGAAGAATTAATCAATGAAAACGTAAGACTTAATGAAGAGATTGAGAGGATGCAAGAAAAATTAAAAGAGTTTAGCGAGATTGAAGAAAGTCTAAGAAGCGCTCTGTTGAATGCCCAAAAATCTGCCGAAGAAATGAAAGAAAGGGTAGAGGATGAAGCAAAAATAATCATAGAAAAAGCGGAGATGGAAGCTAAGGCGTTAAAACAACAGGTCTTTCAAAAAGAAGACCTGTTAAAAAATGAAATTGATAACCTGCGAAGATATAAATTTATATTTAAAGAAAAGTTTAAATCAATGTTGAATTTATACTTAAAAATGTTAGAAAATGAGGAATTTGAGGAGGTAGGAAATTACGATATTAAAGAGGAAGAAATTTCTAAAGAAAAGAGAGGGAAAGAAGTTTCTGAAGAGAAAGTAGACAAATTAGAAAAATTAGCTGCAGAACAAAATTCTGAAATTGAAGAAACAGAAGATGAACAGCAGTACAGATGATTATTTTAAAATTGTGGGCAATGATATTATAATTAAGACTAAAATTGTTCCCGGTTCATCTAAGAATAAAATTATCGGAGTGTATAATGACGCTTTAAAAATATTCATTGCCGCCCCGCCGGTTGAGGGTAAAGCCAACAAGAAATGCATTGCCTATTTAGCTAAATGTTTTGATGTAGCGAAATCAAAAGTTGAAATAATTTCGGGAAAAAACAGTAAAAATAAACTTATTAAGATTTACGATATCAACAAAGAAGAATTTTTAGGAAAATTAGAAAAAATTAGTTGAGAATTCTCCCTCTCCCTAACCCTCTCCCTCCGAGGGGAGAGGGGATAGTAAATCCAAATCTTCCCTTACCAAGCAAGACAAGTTTCTTGCTAACCAGTTAACTAATTCCTTACGAAATACGATATACGATATACAAAATATAAACCGAGATTGCCGCGCTTTGATAAATCAGGGTTCGCAATGACATTTCTGTTTTTTTCATTCTGACACCTGACTTCTATCTCTTCCTTTCTTCACTATATAACTCGATACTAAATACTATCTTAATCTTCTGGCTTCTTTGTTCTATTTTCTTAACCAGATAATCAGGCAACTAACTAACCAACTAACTAACTAATTTCTAACGCGATACGCGATACGCAATACACGATACGATAAAGATTGACATAAGCCGATTCAATATGCTATTATTACGTAAATTAAAAACAGAATAGTTATTTATTTGATTTGAGGAAGAGTAGGTAGATACAATTTAACAGCGAGCAGGGACAGTGGAAGCCTGTAAATTCTTTCTATCCAAAATCGTCTCAATATTTCTAATCGAAATTGGTTCAAAAGTAGATTAGGGCGGTGGACATCGTTAAAAATCGGAGTATATTTATTTATCTATTTAAATATATTTACTCTTTGAGTTCATTATCGTGAGGTAATGATAAAAATTGGGTGGTACCACGAGAACTTTTAACCTCTTGTCCTTTTATGAGGCAAGGGGTTTTTGTTATATTATATTATTATATAAATTAAAAGGCACGAGGAGAGATTTAAATGGAATACAAAGATACCTTAAATTTACCGAAGACAAAATTTAAAATGAAAGCAAACTTGGCCCAGGAAGAGCCCAAATTATTAGGATTTTGGGAGGAACAGAAAACATATAAGAAAGTATTGGAAAAAAAGAAAAGTCTGAAAAAATACATCTTGCACGATGGACCTCCCTATGCTAATGGTAATATCCATATAGGAACCGCCTATAATAAGATACTAAAAGATATAATCCCCAAGTATAAATCGATGAAAGGATATGACGCCCGCTATGTTCCGGGGTGGGATACCCATGGCTTACCTATAGAATTTCAGGTTACCAAAGATATGAAAGTTGGGTTAAGCGAGGTAGACCCGGTAAAATTAAGGGAAAAATGTAAAGAATATGCCTGGCATTTTATCAATGTGCAGAGGGAAGAGTTTAAGCGATTAGGAGTAATGGGAGAATGGGAAAACCCCTATCTAACCCTTAACCCTGCTTATGAGGCGGAACAGATAGAGATATTTAAAAAAATGTTTTTAAAAGGGTATATTTACAAAGGATTAAAACCGGTATATTGGTGTGCTCATTGTGAAACTGCTCTGGCAGCAGCGGAGATAGAATATCACGACAAAGAATCTTCCTCCATATATGTTAAATTCTTAGTGAAAGATAGTTTGGAAAAAATATTCCCGGAGAGCAAAGAAGAAAACTATGTACTTATTTGGACTACTACCCCCTGGACTATTCCCGGTAACATGGCCGTTGCTCTTAACCCGGATATTAAATATAGTTTAGTTAAAACAGAAAAAGGGAATCTCTTGTTAGCTTCCGCCTTAGTAGAAAAAGTAATGAAAGAAATTGAAATTGTTGATTATAAGATTATCGGAAATGCAAAAGGTAAATTATTTGAAGGTTTAAAGTGTAAACATCCTATTTTTGACCGAGATTCACTTATTATACTGGGAGGCCATGTTTTATTGGATGAAGGGACCGGTTGTGTACACACTGCACCGGGACACGGACAGGAGGATTATGAGATAGGAGTAAAATATAAAATACCCGTATTTACTACTCTTGATAGTCAGGGGAGATTTAACCAGGAAGGTAGAAAGTTTAAGGGATTAACTTATAAAGAAGGGAACATTGCTGTAATAGAAGAATTAACCAAAAATGGAACTTTACTGAAGGTTGGTAAAATAATACATTCTTATCCTCACTGTTGGCGTTGTAAAAAACCGGTAGTATTTAGAGCTACCAAGCAATGGTTCGTTAACATTGAAGCCTTTCGTGATTTAGCTTTGTCCGAAATAGAAAAGGTTCAATTTGTTCCTGCCTGGGGCAAGGAAAAAATATACGGTATGGTGGAGAACAGAACCGACTGGTGCATTTCACGCCAAAGGGTATGGGGGGTGCCCATCCCGGTTTTCTACTGTAAAGGATGCGGAGAAATTATAGTAAATGAAGAAACCATAAATTCGGTTAAAAAATTATTCCTGGGAAAAGGGTCAGATTCCTGGTTTGCCCTGTCTGCCCAAGAAATTTTACCTAAAGATTATCAGTGCCCCCACTGTCAGGGTAAAGATTTTGAAAAAGAGAAAGATATAATGGATGTATGGTTTGACTCCGGATGCAGTCATGCGGCAGTGCTCAAGAAGAGAGAGAAACTCCACTGGCCGGCGGAGATGTATTTAGAGGGGACAGACCAGCATAGAGGCTGGTTCCAAACCTCACTACTGACTTCGGTGGCTGCTTTTGAAGAAGCACCTTATAAAACAGTTCTGACTCATGGTTTCATTGTCGATGCAGAAGGCAGAAAAATGTCCAAATCCATAGGCAATGTCATTGCCCCTCAGGAGATTATTGAAAAGTATGGAGCAGATATATTAAGATTATGGGTGGCCTCTTCTGATTACCGGACAGATATCAGGATCTCTTCTAAGATATTAGATCAATTAGTGGAAATATACCGGAGGGTTAGAAATACCGCCCGGTTTATCCTGGGAAATTTATCAGACTTTAATCCTGATACAGATGTAGTTTCTTATGATAAACTTAACGAATTAGACAGATTAGTCTTGAGTAATTTTCAAAGTTTGGTGAAAAGAGTAAATGAAAGTTATGATAAGTTTGAATTTCATTCCCTTTATCATGAAATTCATAACTTCTGTGCTGTCGATTTGAGTTCGTTTTATCTGGATATAATTAAGGATAGACTTTACACTGCATTTGCCGATTCCGAAGAACGCCGGGCAACTCAAACAGTGTTGTATCAGATAATAAATGATTTAGTTAAACTGATTGCACCGGTATTAAGTTTTACCGCAGAGGAAATATGGCAGTACTTAAGAGAAATTGAAAAAGGCGAAGAAAGCGTTTTTCTCGCCCCCTGGCCGGAAGTAAATGAAAATTATATAGATAGAAATTTAGAAAAAAAATGGGAAAATATCTTAAAAATCAGAAAAGATATTTTAAAAGCCCTGGAAATAAAAAGAGGGGAAGGCTTTATCGGTAATTCTTTAGAGGCACAGGTAAATATCTATACCGAAGATAAAGAAGTTTATGATTATTTAATGTCCTTTAAGGAGCAGCTGGAAACCATATTTATCGTTTCTAAAACCGATATAGTTCGCGGAGAAGGAGAAAAAGGCCTTTCTTCTGATGCTTATACGGGCGTTGAATTTCCAAATATAAAAGTACAGATAACTAGGGCACCAGGCAAGAAGTGTGAAAGGTGCTGGTGTTACAGCGAGACAGTAGGAGAAGACCAAAAATACCCGACGATTTGTGAAAAATGTGCTAAAGTAATACATAATCATTTTGAGGAGTAAAAGGAAGTACTATGGGATATATAGGTTTTGCCATATTTGTGATATTATTTGATCAGGCGAGCAAGCTTTTCATTCAATATAAAATGAAGATCGGGGAATCTATACCGGTAATTAAGGGAATATTTCATATAACCTATATAGAGAATCCTCGAACCTCCTTTGGTCTTTTTGAATATAATACCTCGTTCTTTGTAATCGCGGTGTTGATTTCAGTAATTTTAGTGATTTTAATCTACAAAAAAATAATTTTTAAGAAAGACCCTTTTATGTACATCCCTTTAACGCTTGTCCTGGGCGGTGCAGTGGGCAATCTGATTGATCGGTTGAGAATTGATGGAAAGGTAATAGATTTTATAGATTTTAGAATCTGGCCGGTTTTTAATTTTGCTGATTCAGCAATAGTATGCGGAATGTTGATATTATTGACTCATCTTTTGTTCCGTGCCCCAGAAAAAGAAGATGAGGGAGAAGGGGAAGAATGGGAAGAAGAGAAAAGATATAAAGAAGAAAATGAGGAGTAAAATTTAATGCATAGAATTTTATTTAATATTGGCTCATTTCCCATCTACTCTTATGGTGTGATGATAGCCTTAGCCTTTATTGTAGCTATCTTTTTAGCTATGAAAAAAGCAAAAATAAATGGAGAAAATCCGGAAAGAATTTTAGATTTAAGCTTATATATTATTTTAGGTGCCTTAATAGGAGGAAGATTGGCATATGTTTTACAATATCTCGATTATTATTTAAAAAATCCTCTTAAAATATTATATTTTAGACAAGGCGGATTAAGCTTTTTAGGAGGATTTTTAGTAGCTTTTATCCTGGTATGGCTGTATGCCAAAAGAAGCAAGATATCGTTCTGGAAATACGCTGATATCGTTGCTCCTTCAATAGCTATTGGAATAGGAATTGGGAGAATAGGCTGTTTTTTAAACGGTTGTTGTTTTGGTGTAGTATCAGAAAAATATGGCCTCAGATTTCCTTCTACAAATATGCCTCCAGTATATTGGCAACAGTTAAAAGATGGATTAATTGCCTCCGGAAGTTCCTGGACTCTTCCGGTAATTCCTACCCAAATTTATACTTCTCTCGCTGGTTTCTTAATATTTTTTATACTTCTTTGGATTAAAAAATATAAAAAATATGATGGATATACTTTCTTTAGCTTTTTAATATTATATTCAATTTCCCGCTTTACCGTGGAATTTTTCAGATTTTACGAAAATAATTACAAAGTATTTAATTTATTAAGCATTACTCAGACTATTTTACTGGGGGTCGTGTTGGTTTCCCTGGTGTTTATGAATATTTTGAAGAAGAAAAGCATGATTAGTCGTTAGTGAATAGTATTTAGTAACAGAGCGAAAAACGAAAAGCTTAAAGCGCAAAACCAAAACTAAAAACTTAAAATTAAAGATATGCTTTAGTTTATCTGAGAGCAAAAATATTAGGTTCAAACATACTAACTCTCAAGAGCAAAAACAAGTTTTGAATTTTGAATTATGGTTTTTAGCTTTTCGCTTTAAATTTTTAGTTTAGTTGGAATTTTATTTATGATTGAAAAAGAAAAAAGTTTAATATTCACAGGCGAAGATAAAATCAGGATTGACCTCTATTTAACCCAGAAAGAAATATATCCCTCCAGATCTCAGATTAGAAATTTAATCACCCAAGGTAAAATAAAAGTAAATAACAATCCGGTTAAACCAAGCTATATCTTGAAAAATGAGGATGTGATAGATTTAGCTATGCCGGAAAACAAAGAATTAGAGATTAAGGCTGAGGCGACCCCCTTAGATATAATTTATGAAGATGAATACCTGGTGGTGATTAATAAGCCAGCCAATATGATTGTTCATCCTGCAGGAAAGATACGTTCCGGTACTCTGGTGAATGCCCTGCTTTACCATTGCCAGGGTTCCTTATCCGGGATAGGCGGAGTGATTAGGCCGGGCATTGTACACCGCCTGGATAAAAATACTTCCGGTCTGATGGTAGCAGCAAAAAATGATTTCGCTCATCTTGACCTATCAAGACAGATAAAAGAACACCAGGTAACCAAAAAATATCTCGTCTTAGTTCACGGTAATATAAAAGATGATTCCGGAATTATAAATGCACCTATCGGCAGGAGTCTAAAAAACAGGAAAAAAATGGCAGTGACAGTGGAAGGCAAAAGTAGGGAAGCAATAACCCATTTCAAGGTCTTAAAAAGATTTTCCGGCTATACTCTGATCGAAGCAACTCTTCGTACGGGCAGGACTCATCAGATAAGAGTACATCTGGCTTTTATCGGCCACTCCATCGTTGGTGACCAGCTATACGGCCATAAAAAGCAAGGATTAGATATCAGCAGGCAGGCCCTACATTCTCATATTTTAGGTTTTGTGCACCCCTCAATCAAAAAATATATGGAATTTTCTGCCCCTCTACCCAAAGATATACAGGAAATAATTGATTATTTAGAAAGAGGTGAAAAATAGAAAAATATAAGGCTTATTTTTCTATTTTTGAGAGACCTTCTTCATGCTTCTGATTTCTTCCGAATCTATTTTTATCCAAAGACTCTTTTCTTGAGAATAAATAACCATTCCCGGCTTAGCGTTTTTAGGTTTTTTTACGTATTTTTTAAAAGTATAATCGACCAATACTTTATTATCTTTTTTAGCTTTACTAAAATAAGCAGCTAAATTTGCAGCCTGAATCAAGGTGCCGAGCGGAAGAGATTGTTTACTCCCTTTATTTTTAATGATAATATGAGACCCATGAATGTTTTTTGCATGAAGCCAGGTATCATTGCCGGAAGCCAATTTAAAGGTTAAAAAATCATTTTGCAGGTTATTTTTTCCTACGTAAATTTCCCAACCATCTTTAGAGATATATTTAGCAGGCTGTAACCTATTCGTTTCTTTTTTTGCTTTTTTAAGAGGGGCAGCGGCTTTCTTTATCCATCCTAATTTGGTTAAGTTATTATAAATTTTATGCAGATTGGGAAGAGAATTGATTTCTTGTTCATATAATTTCTGAAGCTCGGTCAGCCGGGTATGTTTTAATTGATGGTTCTTTAACTGCTCGAAAATTATCTGAAAACTATCTTTGGTTTTCCGGAATTTTTTAAAATATAACCGGGCATTCTCTAAGGGTGTGAGTTTATTGTTTAGCGGGATGGTTATGTTTTCCTGCCGGGGAGAATAATAGTTGATAGTAATAATTTCCCTGTCTCCTCTTTTAATGCTGGAAAGATTTGCTTTTATCAGTTCACCACTTATCTTATATTTTTCACAATTTTTCACTTCTTCCAGTTTTTTTTGGCAATCGTTTATCTTATTATTTATTTTCAACATATTTTTTCTGATTATCTGGTCTAACTTATTTTGCATAGATAATAGTTCCCGTTCTTTTTCAAGCTCGGTAAATAAGGATTTCAGGCACGAATTTGCTTCATTAAAAGTTCGCTTATGGTATTTAAGAAACTGCACTGAATCAATTATAGACCAGGCTTTTATCTTTTTAGACTGCGGATCAAAAAATAGGGTTGGCTGAAAATTATAATTTTTAATATTTGTTATAATTTTATTAAAAGAAGTCCGGAGCATTTCTAAATCTGCCGCGGATGCCTTAGATACATTCATCTCCGGGGATAAATTTGCCTGAAGAACTACTTCTTTTGCGCTCTGAGGGCTTATGCCCATAAAACTGTCTTGTATCAGCTTCCACAAGCTTAAACCTTTATTTTCTAAAGGTGTGGAATAAAAAATATTAAGGAAATCTTCCCGGTTGATTTTTAAAGGATTCAATTTATTTTGAGAAGGAGGGGGGATATAGAGCTTTCCGGGCATAATTTTCCGGTATCTGCTGATATCGGAATCTATTAATTTTATACTGGTTTCTATGGCTTTATCTTCTTTAAGAAGAATTATATTACCGTGTTTGCCCATAAATTCCACTACCAGTATTTTATTTGGTAATTTACCGAACTTTTGGTAGGGTCTTATAATAAAATGTAAAACACGATCAAAATTGGGATGTTCGATATCTAATATTTTCCCTCCCTTTAGCTGATTTTGTAGAAGAGCTAAAAAAGGGGAACTGATAGTCTTTTGTTTATTTTCTAATTTGGTAAAGTAAATTTCCGGAAGCGATGGGTCAATGGAAATATGGATATAAAAGGTTTCGCTTTTTTTATTTGTGTCATTTAAGGCAAAAAGCTTATCAGGTTTTACTTCAATAATAATTTTATATTTTTTAGTCTGAATCAGGCTTATTATCTTTCCCTCTTTAAATTTTCCCAGAAGCTCTTTTCTCATTGCCTCTAAAGTGATGCTGTCCAGGGACATATTAATCTCCTTGCTAATATATTTAACTTTAATATAATCTATTATAGAGGTATAATCAAGAAAATAAAAATGACAGAGAACCCTGACATTAGTATGAAATAAGTATCGAGTATCGAGTGTGCGCCAAGAAA
>DMCY01000059.1 GCA_003451675.1 Candidatus Atribacteria bacterium | reverse complement strand
CTTAAAAAACAGTTACCAGATGTGTTAGTTAAATTTCAAAAGTGGACTATTTAAGAATCAAAACCGGACTAAATTACGCTCAATATTTTTAACTTTTTGTATACCTAAAAGCTCATCTTCATGTAAGAATTTTACTTCAGATAGACCGGATTCTTTATCTGGTACAATCATAAGCTGTATTCTCTTATGTGGTGGTGTACTAGTTTTCTTTTTATGCTTTAGTTCTATATTACATCTTTTTAGTATTTCAGGTTAGTCCACTTTTAAACTTTAAATCATTAAAAAACAGTCCAGTTTTGATTCTTAAATGACAAACAGTTACCAGATGTTGACAGTAGCATTAGATTTGTGATACCAATAATGCTAGATAAAGTTTCAGTACAGATTGGCAACTGGAGTGGATACAATGTCTTGGCGCAGCACCATTCGTTATTACGTGGTCAACCCTAATTTTTTCCCAGCTCTTTCAAAAATATCCAGAGCTTCATCAATATCTTCAGAAGTATGAGTTGTTAGAACATGAGCTCTAAGCCTATTAGTCCCTTTTGGAATTGCCGGGAAAAGAATTGGACAGATAAATACCCCTTCATCATTAACCATTTTGCATAGTTCTAATGTATCTTCTTCATTCCCCACTATAATAGGAACAATAGCAGTAACACTACCCCCGGTATTATAACCCATAGAATCTATTCCTTCTTTAAATCTTTTCATATTCTTTTGTAAATTTTCTATACGTTCCGGTTCATCTTCAATAACCTCTAAAGAAGCTTTAGCAACAGCAGCTGTTACCGGAGGAAGAGGAGCGGAAAAGATAAACGGCCTTGAATTATGTCTTAAATAATCAATCATATCTTTATTTCCGGCTATATATCCTCCTACAGAGGGAATAGTTTTACTCAAAGTCCCCATATGGATATCTACCGCATTTTTTAATCCGAAATATTCCTCTATGCCATGGCCGGTTTTACCTAAAACTCCAATAGAATGAGCTTCATCTACCATTACTTTGGCATTATATTTTTTAGCTAAACGCGATATTTCCGGTAAATTAGCTACATCCCCTTCCATACTATATACTCCATCCACTATTATTATCTTGTTAGCGTACTCTTCAGAATTAATTAAAATATCCTCTAATCTTTGCATATTGTTATGTAAAAAAGTTTTATATCTTGCTCCGGAAAGTATGCATCCATCAATAATACTGGCATGATCTATTTTATCAATTATTACTAAATCTCCTTTTTGATAGAGAGAAGTAATGGCCGCCAAATTAGTAACATACCCACTTGTATAAGTAATTGCATCTTCTGCTTTCTTGAATTCGGCAATTTTTGCTTCCAATTCTTCATGTAATTTAGTAGTACCCGACAACAGTCTAACGCCAGATGTTCCTGTACCGTATTTTTCAAGAGCTTTAATAGCTGCCTCTTTTAATTTAGGATGATCAATTAATCCTAAATAATTATAAGAAGCAAGCATTATTTTTTCTTTTTGATCAACAAATACTCTTGGCTTTGATGCTTCTTCAACAGTTTTCAAATAAAAAAAAGTGCCTTTCTCTTTCATTTTTTCCACTCTTTGCTTAAGTTCATTTATTCTATCTTCTAATAAAATTGTCATTCTTATTTCTCCTTTTTTATATTTTTTTAATTTAATTTTTCTATTCTTGGCTTAAAACCTACTTTTTCTATTAATTCTAAATAGTCCTCTGGTTCCAATTCTTCTGGAGATTTTCCGGAAATCGCTACCAAAACACCTTGAAATACATTAGTCCCAAAAGACCTTCCGTTAAATTCCGGAGTTGTAGTAATTAAATAACTCACTCCCCTTGCCTTAAGTTTTTCTACATCAGAACTAGTAACAGTATTAGTGATAATTATTTTGCCTTCCATATTCTCAGGCATATAACGCCCTATAGAAATATAGTCACCTGCTATTATGTCATTTTCTAAAAAATATTTAATGTAACGAGGATCAGATTCAGTCTGTTTTTTACCCGTAGGATACAACCACTTCATAGGAACTCTCATCAGGATAGGAAAAGCCAGGGTAGCTAATATTTTGATAGTTTTAAAAGAATGCATTCTTATACGAATATTTAGAGCAAATATTAAATCCCCAAAAGTCATTTGACATCCAGCTTCTACTAAACCTAATGCTAATCCAAATCTATCTACAGTAATAGGTACCAGGGCTTTTTTATTTTTAAGAGGAATATCTGTTTCTTTGACGATATAATTAACTACACTTTTTTCTAAAACATATTTTATTCCTGTTCCATCTACAATAGGAGTTTTTTTTATTACGTCTACAATCCTCTTTGACTCTAAATGAGTATATCTTTTACCGTGCGGATCAGCAAAAAAATAAAGATCAGTCCCTCCTAAACTAAAGATATCTACTTTCCCATCATTCTCCTGGAATATTTGCATCATCTTTTTCACATCACCATCGGTTCCTCTTCTTTCTATCTCAACTTCTTCTCCCAAAACTTCTATTTTTACTTTATGATCTCTGGTGGAAGAACCTAAACTAACTCCTAAAACTTTTTTCATTCTAATCCTCCTTTTATAATATATTTATAATAATTAAATATTTAAATTAATTTCTAATTTTTTTCATTATTTCTTTTATCTTTTCTGGATTAATATATTTACTATTTTTAATTGGTGATTGTCCAATAATTATTCCGATTACTTGAACGCTAAATATTTTTTCTACTACCGGTACTCTCATATCCGAACCCAAAAAGATAATCAAATCAAAATCTGATAGTTTGACAATTATCTCCATTACCTCATTAAATAGTTCGCTTTTGGTTTTTTTCTTTATAAATTCAAAACGTTCCTTTTGGGTCAAAAGCAAAACATATTCAATCCCTAACTCTTCTGCTAATAAAGTTAGCTCTTCTTTGTTCTTGATAGGAAAACCAATCAAGGCAATCTTCTTACCTTTCCTTATTTCTCCTAAACTTTCTAACCTGGAGACAAAAGTTCTTTCCACTCCTAATTTGCGGGCTACTCCTTCCTGTGTTACTCCTTTAGTTCTTAATTTTAAAATCTTATCAATTTCCCTATTTAATTTTTCTTTAGATATTACTTTTTCCCCAATTCGGATAAACTGCATCCTTAAAATCTCCTGTATACATTTTTGTATACATGTAGTATAACACAACTTTTTTTCACTATCAACTTTTTTTAAAAAATAAATGAATGAATTTACAATATTACCGTTCTTGGTTTTTCTGCTGTGGAATTACTTCTCGTGGATTAAAGAAGAAAATTTAAAAGGAGCAGGACATAAAAATCTTAAAATCTAAATTTGTGTATGAAAACTTCCTTTTCTTGTAAGCCCTAATTAGTGAATAATAACAAAAACGAAAAGTTAAAAGTTAAACTCGTATCTCATATCTCTTGAATAAAATAGAAGCTAGAATTCAGTATTCAGAATTATTTTAGAATATAAGGTTACTTTATCTTGTTAAGTTATTTTATATTCTTCTGACTTCTGACTACTGGCTACTGAATTCTTAAATAATAATTATGCTTTTTCTCTTTTAGCTTCAAATTTTTAATTTAATTTAGGACAAATTTTATTAATCCAAAACTATACGCTAAACGCTGTACGCTCTGCGCTAGGTTTATTCGCTAACAACTGATTTATTTATCCTTCTATTATTCCGCCTCCTACAACTACATCTCCCTGGTAAAATACTGCTGATTGCCCCGGGGTAATCGCTCTTTGGGGTTTTTCAAAATTGATTAGTATCTTATCTTCACCGCAAGAGGAAATAGTTGCGGAAGATTTTTTACTATTGTATCTTATCTTTACCTCTACTTTCATAGAATCCGAAAGTTTATCACCAGAAATAAAACTTAATTCTTTTACGAATAATTTATCCTTATAAAGATCTTTATCATCACCCAATGTAATCACATTTTGGTGGGAATTTATTTCAATTACATACATACGCTTATTCAAAGATACCCCCAATCCTTTTCTCTGTCCAATAGTGTAAAAAGGAATACCTTGATGCTCTCCTAATATTTTTCCTTCTTTATCTATAAACTTGCCAGGTTTAATAGTATCTTTAATATGTTGAGTTAAAAACTTTCTATAATTATCATCCCGGATAAAACAAATTTCCTGACTCTCTTCTTTTTTATAATTTTTTAATCCATATTTTTTAGCCAATTCTCTGGTGTGGCTTTTCTTAAATTCGCCCAAAGGAAACAAAACGCAGGGCAATATTTCCTGGTTTAATCTATAAAGAAAATAAGATTGATCTTTATTTTCATCTACCCCTCTCTTAAGTAAAAACTTCTTGCTTTTCTGGTCATATTTATTGATAGCATAATGGCCGGTAGCAAGATAATCCGCACCTAAGGATTTTGCTTTCTCCAATAATAATCCAAATTTTATTTTCAGATTACAGACTACACAAGGGTTGGGGGTTCGACCTGTAAGATATTCTTGGCAGAAATAGTCTATAACTATATTTTTAAATTCTTTGGCAAAATCCAGAACATACCAGGGAATTTTCAGATTTTGAGCAGCCTGTTCCACTGATTCTAAATTTTCGTTACCCTCATAATGATGGATAGTTATACCGAGAACATCATAACCTTCTTCTTTTAACAGGGCAGCGGCTAATGAACTGTCCACCCCTCCACTCATAGCCACTACTACTTTCTTTTTTAAATTTTTAATCATGATAGTTTATTCTCTTTTTTTGCTTAGTATTTATCCTTGTATTCTTAGGATTTCTAATTCATCTTCTATTAATGGTTTTACTTTCATGGTTCTGACCAATTCTTTAGATTTACTATAATAATTAATATTGACTTCTTTGTTTTCTTCTTCATTTCTATCACAATACCTTGCAGTAATCCGACAGGATTTATCAATCAGTTCGTTATTTGCTTTAGACCCCTTCTTTAACAAAGAAACCGGGCCTTTTAAATTTTTAGCTTTAAAAAGAAAGTCTTCATCTTGAAAAAAATTTAGCAGTTGTTCGTTCTCCTCTTTATTTCTTCCTACTACTAACTTAATATCTCTGCTTAACCTGAAGTGCCGGCCTAATTTTAACAGCTCTATCTCTTCTAAAGAAAAACTTTCCTGAGTAAATAAATCTCTTAATCTTTTAGAAAAAGCTGGCTCAGTTAATTTACAACCTCCGGCAGGTGAAGGATAATCCTCTATCCCCATCTTAGCAGCTAACTCCATCTGTCTTTTCCTTGAGCGGCCAGAAATATCCAACAATTTATTTCTTTCCACCAACCCCTCTTTTTCGGGAATGGTCTCCACTAATAATAAAGCAGATAATGGACGGAGAATTCTACCTTCAAACCCTGATTCTCTTTCAATTATATTTAAACTGTTTCTGTTCTGAGACATGGGCCTTTCTCCTAAAACTTCACCACTCAAAATAAAAGAAGCTCCTATCTTGTTCATATATTCTCCCGCCTTTTTGAACATAAGGGCATGACAGTCTATACAAGGATTCATATTCTTTCCGAACCCATGCTTGGGATTTCTTAAAATCTCCAGTAGTTCTTGGGTTATATCTATAATTTCTAAATCCATATCAAAATTTTTCACTGTTAAAAAAACCTTATCTAAACCAAAAAAAGGAGTTTTAAAGTTAACTCCTTTTACTTCTATCCCTTGTTCCTGGATAAGTTTTACTGCTAAAATACTATCCAGGCCACCAGAAAATAAAGTAACTGCCTTTATCTTATCTTTCATCTTTTTGTCTTTCTCCTATTTTTTGAGTTATAATACATAAATCTTTCAAAGAAGTAGCATCTAACGTTTGATTTATCTTCTTAGCTACCCCCTCTAATAATACCTTAATGGCACAATCCTCTATTTTTTTACATTTTTTTGGGGAATTCTTTTTAATTTTTTGGCCAGCTAAAATGCAGTCAACTAAAACTATCGGTCCTTCCACTGCTCTTATTATGTCACCGGCATTAATCTTCTCGGCTTCTTTAGCTAACAAATACCCTCCACCTGCTCCCCTGGTACTTTTTACTAAATTCGCTTTCTTTAATTTATTAAATAATTGTTCTAAGTATTGCAAGGAAATCTCTTGTCTTATGGAGATATCTCTTAAAGAAATCGGCTTTAAATTATTACATTGAATTTGAGCTAAATCTATCATAGCCCGAAGTGCATATCTTCCTCGAGTAGATAATTTCATTGGTCTTTCTCCTCAATTAATTTAACTTTATTAAAAATTATATTATTTATGACTATTTTTGTCAACTTTCTCCTTAATAATTCGTATCTCGTGAATCGTATCTCGTAAAGAGAATAGAAACCGAGAACCAGAATGAAGTCGTATCGAGTATCACGTTAAGGAAGAGAAAGAAAATAAATTAAGGGAAACTGGCACCACTCTATATCTTTTTGGTTAATTGTATTTTTTTTCTTAACTAGGTATATGGTACAGAAAATTATATTTTTCCTGATTCAGCTTTAAAAACTTAAAATAATGTTTTATAATACTTTTTATAAGATTAAAATTTATTATGTAAAACACAAGTAATTATTTTTAAAAGATACAGGAGTATAAAATGGAACGAAAATGGTGGAAGGAAGCGGTAGTGTATCAGATCTATCCCAGAAGTTTTAAGGATAGTAACGGAGATGGTATCGGAGACTTACCGGGGATTATTCAAAAATTAGATTATTTAAAAAATTTAGGGGTAGATGTTATCTGGTTGTGCCCGGTCTATAAATCTCCCAATGATGATAATGGCTATGATATCAGTAATTACCAGGATATTATGGATGATTTTGGTAACATGAAAGATATGGAAAATCTTTTAACGGAAACACATAGAAGAGATATGAAATTAATTATGGATTTAGTAGTAAATCACACTTCTGACGAACACCCCTGGTTTATAAAATCCCGCTCTTCTTTAGATAACCCTTATCGAGATTTTTATATCTGGAGAAAGGGTAAAAACGGTTCACCTCCCAATAATTGGGGTTCCGTTTTTAGCGGTTCCGCGTGGGAATATGATAAAACTACTGATGAATATTATTTACATCTTTTTTCCAAAAAACAGCCTGACTTAAATTGGGAAAATCCTCGGGTAAGAGAAGAAATTTACAAGATGATGAAATGGTGGTTAGATAAGGGAATCGATGGCTTCCGAATGGATACGGTAAATATGTTCTCTAAAGTCCCCGATTTGCCCGATGGGGAAATAATAAAAGGATATAAATATGGAGATGGCAGCCTTTATTTTTTAAATGGCCCGCGTATTCACGAATACTTGCAAGAGATGAACAAAAAAGTACTTTCAAAATACGATATTATGACTGTAGGAGAAACTCCGGGGACTACCCCTCAAATCGCAGTTAAGTATGTTAATCGGGATAGACATGAACTTGATATGGTCTTTCATTTCGAATTGATGGAAATTGACCATGACCCTATAAATAAATGGAAGCCTAAAGAATGGAAATTGACTAAGTTAAAAAATATCTTTACCAAGTGGTATGAAGGATTAAAAGAAAAAGGATGGAATAGTCTTTATTTAAATAACCATGATCAACCTCGTATGGTTTCCCGATTCGGTGATGATAAGAAATACCGAGTGGAATCAGCTAAAATGTTAGCTACTTTACTATATACCCTTCCAGGAACTCCTTATCTCTATCAAGGTGAAGAAATCGGAATGACGAATGTTGTTTTTGATAATATAGAAGACTATCGTGACATAGAAACTCTAAATTTCTACCGTGAAATGACTAAAAAAGGTCTTCCTAAAGAAAAAATTATGGAAGCTATTCATCGAATAAGTCGGGATAATGCCCGTACTCCTATGCAGTGGAGTGATAGCCCTAATGCAGGTTTTACTACCGGTACCCCCTGGATAAAAGTCAACCTAAATTATCCAGAAATAAATGTTGCCCATGATTTAAAAGACTCAAATTCAATATTTTATTACTATAAAAAATTAATGCAATTAAGAAAAAATAATTTAATTATGATCTATGGAGATTATAAAATTATTTTAGAAGATGATGAACGCATTTATAGTTATTTACGTACTCTTAATAAAGATCGATTATTAATTATTCTTAACTTCTTCCCCAACCAAACAATTTTTAATCTTCCAGAAAATATTAATTACCAAGAAAAAGAACTACTAATCAGTAATTATAGCGTTGAAGAAAAAGAAGATATTAAAAGTACATACCTACGTCCTTATGAAGCAAGGGTGTATAAATTAGTCGATAGTGAATAGCTGTTAGTCGTTAGTTCAAAACTTTTAACCTTTTTTGTATAAAGTATTGCTTTTAAAGTAGGGGTCGGATTTATCCAACCCGTTTTCATTGCGGGTTCGATTCCTGCCTGTGTGCGTACACGCACAGACAGGAATCGAACCCCTACGGTAAAAGGAAATTTCTGTACAATCAAATTGTACTAACTATTAATGTAAAAAGGAGCAGATTAATTATCTGCTCCTTTTTATTTATATTATTTTTATATTGCTTGCTCGTTTTACTCACAAGTTATGGCTTCTACCGGACAACCATCAGCAGCCTCTTTGCATGATTCTATCAAATCATCTGGTACCTTGCTAACCTTTACTGTTGCTACATCATCCTTTATTTCAAATACTTCAGAACAGGTATCTTCGCATAATCCACACCCGGTACATAAATCTTTATCAACTACAGCCTTCATTTTACATTTTCCTCCTTCTATTATAATTACCGATTTTAAAAATTATTAGGTAATTAAGTTTAAATTCAACACCACTTTAATTTTTATTTTCTTTGTAATTATCGACCAATGATTTCTTGATTATTTTATCAGATAATTCTCCTTATTAAAAGAAAAATTTATTTATAACATAAAAAGCATACATTAAAAAAAGACAAATTTCAAGTTTTTTAACAACTTTTTTATATGCCGTCAGTAATCCTTATATCTTATATTCCATAAAATCCTCTGCTAATATAGTATCAGGAAACAAGCTCTGGGCCTCAAAAAGTAAACCGCTCTCAGTTATTGCCAACTTATTATTCGAGCTATAACGTGGACTAATGTGAGTTATTATCAACTTTTTAACCTGGGCTTCTTTAGCAACCTTGGCAGCTATTGTGGTAGTCGAATGGAAATTTCTCTTAGCTAAGTCTTCTTCCTGTTGTGAGAAAGTTGTTTCATGAATTAGGAGATCGGCACCTTTAGCTAGATACAATAAATTTTCACAATAGGTAGTATCACCACAAAAGACTATCTTTCTCCCTTTTCTAATTTCGTTTACAAAATCCTTACCCTGAAAGATTCTTCCATTGGGTAATTCAACTTTTTTGCCTTCTTTTAAAGTACGATAAATTGGACCAGGAGGGATATTCAATCGGTGGGCTTTATCTATTAAAAAATGACTCCTATCCTTTTTTTCTTCGATAGAATAGGCATAAGTTTTAATATTGTGATTTACTTCTGTGTATCGAACTATATACTCCTCATCTTCCCAGATGATTCCTGCTGATAAATTTGGTGGAATAATTTTTATCTCAATTTCATAAGGGATATAAGTTTTGGTTATATTTAGGGTTTCTTTTAAATATCCATCAAGGCCTTCCGGGCCAAATATTTGAACTTTTTGCTGTTTTTTTCCGCCCCTTAAACCCCGGGAAGCTAATAGCCCTGGAAGTCCAAATACATGATCCCCATGTAAATGAGAAATAAAAATCTTTTCTAATTTAGATACCTTTAAAGATGTTTTCTGAATCTGCTGTTGAGTGCCTTCTCCGCAATCCCATAACCATAGTTTGTTTTTATTAATAAAAACAAGAGCAATAGAAGATACATTACGTTTCAAAGTAGGCATGCCCGAACTGGTGCCTAAAAATATAACTTTCATTAATTTTCACCTAATTTCTTCATCATTTCTTCCACACTCAATAGCTTGGCCTTTTAAAATTTCTATACCGTGCGGCAATGCCTCTAATACTATTTCTAAAGATTCTCTTACTCCTTTAGGACTGCCGGGTAAATTTACTATCAAACTTTCTTTTCTAATCCCTGCCACCCCTCGAGATAATATCGCTCGATTGGTCTTTTTAAAACTTTTATTTCTGATGATTTCACTAATCCCCAAAACTTCTTTTTCTATTACTTCTAAGGTAGCATCAGGAGTAACATCTCTTTTGGCTAGACCAGTTCCTCCTGTAGTTAAAATTAAATCGAGATGTAATTTATCAACTGCCTTTATCAACTCTTCTCGAATAATATCCTTTTCATCAGGAATAATTTGATAATATTTAACTTCTCCATTAATCTTCTTAATTACTTCTTCGATTACTTTTCCACTTAGATCTTCTCTCTCTCCTCTTGACCCTTTATCGCTTATGGTTAAAATTCCTACCTTAATCATTCTGAAACCACCTCAATTCCATCACCGGCTTTTACTTTTCCTCCCTGTAAAACGCGGGTAAAAATCCCTTCTCGAGGCATCACGCAATCCCCAATCTTTTTCCTAATTTCACAACCCTGGTGGCATTCTTTCCCTATCTGGGTTACTTCCAATAAAGCATTTTCTCCAACTTTCAATTTTGTTCCCAAAGGAAGTTGATATAGAACAATACCTTCTACGGTTAAATTCTCAGCAAAGTCCCCATGTTTTATTTTAAATCCCTTTCCTTTCATCTTATTAATACTGTCCACTCCTAATAAGCTAATCTGCCGGTGCCATTTGCCTGAATGAGCATCTTTTTCTAATCCGAAGTCCTCGATTAATAACCCTTCGGCTATCTCTTTTTTTACAGTCCCCTTCTTTTCACTTCGACATACAGCTACTATCTTTCCTTTTATTTTACCCATTTTATCCTCTTTCTCCTTATCATTTATCTGCATATTCAATCACTCTTTTTTAACGGTCTCGAAAAATGCCCACTCTTGCCTCCGCTTTTTTCTAAAAGATATATCGATTTAATAGTCATCCCCCTATCTACTGCTTTACACATATCATAAATGGTAAGACCAGCAGCTGCTACTGCAGTTAAAGCTTCCATCTCCACTCCGGTTTTGCCCATGGTTTTGACTTTAGATTGAATAATAATCTTATTTTCAATCTCATTGATTGTAAAATTAAGATCCACATTGGTAAGTATTAAAGGATGACACATGGGAATAATCTGGCTGGTCTTTTTAGCAGCCATAATGCCGGCTATCTGGGCTACTGCTAAAACGTCTCCCTTGCCAATCTTTCTATCTTTAATCATTTTCAAAGTTTCTGGTTGCATAACTATAGAACCTTCCGCAATAGCTATTCGTTGTGTGTCTTCTTTGCCTCCAACATCCACCATATGCGCTCTTCCATTTTTATTAAAATGGTTTAGTTCTTTTTCTTTCATTTGCTATCCTCCAATTTTAGACATCTTAAAAAACTCTCTATTTGAGAATTTCTTATTTAATTTATGGCCTTCGGGTTTTATGCTTATTGCTTCTCCAATATCATTTCTTATTATTTTACTCCTGATTATTTTATCATCGGTTTTTGCATTCCTTATTGCCTGCTTAATATCAACCTCTTTATTAGAAAACAAACAAGGCCTGAGTTTGCCTTCGGAAGTTAGCCTTATCCGATTACAGGTTTTACAAAAATGCTGGCTCAAGGCAGTAATAAAACCTATAGTGCCTTCTCCTCCCTTGATCTGAAAATATTTCGCCGGTCCATTTGCAGTACTAATTTTTATAGGCTTTAATAAATATTTCTTTATCAGTTTCTCTTTTATTTCCTGAACTGAAATAAATTTATTTTCAAATTCATTTATTACTTCTTCCCCAGAGGGCATAAATTCAATAAAACGAATATTCAAAGGTCTTTTTAGGGTTAATTTAACAAAATCATCTACTTCATTATCATTAATCCCTTTTATCAATACTGTATTAATCTTAATAGGTAATAAATTTTCTTTTAAGGCAAAGTCAATTCCTTTTAATACTTTTTCTAAATTTCCCCCTCGAGTGATTTTTTTATATTTTTCTTCTTGCAGGGAGTCTAAACTAATATTTACTCGATTCAGTCCAGCGTCTTTTAATTTTTCGGCATACTCACTTAAGAAAAACCCATTAGTGGTTAAAGATATATCTTCTAATTTTTTAATCTCTCTTAATTTCTTAATAAAATCTACTACTCCTTTTCTGACTAAAGGTTCGCCACCGGTAATCCTCACATTAGTTATTCCCAAGTTCACTGCCTCTTGTACAATTTCCACTATCTCTTCAAATCTTAAAATCTCTTGATGAGGAATAAATTCAAATTTTTTTTCAGATTGGCAATAAATACATCTATAATTACACCGATCCGTTATAGAAACCCGAAGGTAAGAAATTTCTCTGCCAAAATTATCTATTAGTTTATTCATTCTTTTATTACCTTTCCACTCTGAGAGAGGTCATATCCTCCCAAACTCAAAACTTTTTTCCTAAATTTTTCCGATCTAATAATAGTCAATAATTTTTGAATCTTTAAAGAAGAGTGATACTCTTTAGGTATAATTATATCATACCTCTCTTTAGCCACTGGCACAAAATCTAAGTGGAAGGTTTTGGCAGCAGACAAAATCCCCAGGCTTGCATCTACGCTCCCTTCCGCTACGGCAGAAGCCACCATTAAATGGGTGTACTCTTCCTTAGAATAACCCTGAATATCTAAAGGATTAATGCCCTTCTTTTTTAATAGATAATCCAATAGAACTCTGGTTCCTGACCCTTTCTGTCTATTAATAAACTTAATATCCTTTTTAACTAAATCATCTATTCCTTTGATATTTTTTGGATTTCCTCTTTTTACCATTATCCCTTGTTCTCGGTATGTTAGATTCACAATTATCAATTCTCTCTGAGGAAGCATCTTTTTTATGTATGGAAAATTATATTCTCCACTCTCCGGATCCAATAGATGAGCGGTGGCAAGGTGGGTTCTTTTTTGTTTCAAGGCTAATAATCCCCCCATACTTCCTACATTAAAGGATACTAAATTAAAATCAGAAAACTCTTCTCGTAATTCATTTCTTAAAATATCCAAAACTAAATCATGACTCCCGGTCACAATGATATTGTTCTTTATTCTATTTGAATCTTCTAAAAGTTCGACTTCTACTTCTTCTCCAAAATCTACCCCCTCTTTAAGCAAGGGAATACGAATCAGGGCATCTGCTTCTACCAAAGAAGTAACCACTCCCGCTCCTCGGGAAAGAGGATAGGACATTATCTTCCCATCTATATTTCCTAATTTTACTCTTAGAAATTCTTCATCTCCTAAATGAGAAACCACTTTGTGGGCCATATGAACTTTAATTTCTTCTCGCCTTTTTACAGTCAATCCTAATTTACGGAAAATTAAAGGTTTCAAAAATTGCTCTGCAGAAATAATCGCTGAGACCGGATAACCGGGAAGTCCGATAAAAGGAGTATTATCAATGATTCCCAAAATTGTCGGTTTTCCGGGCATAATGGCAACTCCGTGAACCAAAACATCACCTATACTTTTAACAATCTCGGAAGTGAAATCTTTTGAGCCAGCAGAGGAACCGGCTATAACCACTACAATATCATTTTGTTGTTTGACCTTCTTTAAAACTTTTTTTAAATCTTGAGGAATATCTTTCACTATTTCGTATACTCTTGCCTCTCCTCCCCACTCGTAAATCAAACCTTTAATTATTTTAGAATTAAATTCAATAATTTTGCCAGGACTAATTTCTTCCCCTGGTGGAATCAATTCATCACCAGTAGGTATAACTGTTACCTTGGGCTTCCTACGGACAAAAAGTTGGTTTACTCCTCCTGCCAATAAAGCTCCGATATCTACTGGGCGGATTTTATGATTTACAGGGATAATTAACTGATTAGCTACCACATCTTCCCCAATGTTGCGGATATGTTGCCCCGGGAAAACTGCCGAAAATATTTTAACTTCTTTAATATTTTCTTCTTTTGAATCATCGGTAAAATTATTAGAAATATTTTTGTTCTTATCTCCTCTAAATTCATTTAAAAGATTTATATCCTCAATCTTTATAACTGCATCAAAGCCATGAGGTATAGGATTACCGGTATTTATAAAATAAAAGTCTTGATTAATCTTTAAATTAATTGGAGAAGATTCAGAAGCTTCGTAAGTATCCCTTGCTCTGACCACTACTCCATCCATAGCTGCTACCTGATAATGCGGAGAAGATATCTTGGCAAAAACTGGTTCTGCAGTAATTCGACCTAGGGAATCTTCAGTAGAAACCAATTCCCCTTTTAGAGGCTGAGCAAGTTTGTATTTTAATAAAGTTTTATAAAATTTTTCTTGAGCTTCTTTTAAAGTTAATTTACTTAAATATATATTTCTTCTCAAATCAATTTTTCCTCCCCTAAATAGTCGTTAGTACTTAGTTAGCTAGTTAACTGGTTTGTTGGTTAATTAGTTTAGTATTAATTCTTCAATATACTTTCCTCAACCAGCTAACTATTCCTCTTCACGAGATACGAGATACGAATATGGTTTTTAGCTTAATATAGTAAAGATATGATACATCATGTTTATTTGATTCAACACGGAGTGTCATATTAAACATTAAAATAATCTAACCCTTACTTTGCTGCCCTTTTCTACTCCTTCGATATTTAATCCTATCTTTATTAAACCTGAAGCTCGAACCATAGTAGAAATTAATCCTGATTTTCCCAGAATAGGCTCGGCATAAAATTTTTCACCTTCTTTATATACAAATACCCGTACATAATCTTCTCTCCCCGAATTTGAAACCATATTGCAGGTCAACTCTGCTTCTATTTCTTTGGTAGAATTATAATTATATTCTCCCCCCTGTAACCAGCTAATTAAAGGCCGTACAAAAAGGTCAAAGATTATCATCGCTGAGACTGGATGACCGGGCAAGCCAAATATCGGCCTATTATCAGCTACAGCAACTATAGTAGGTTTCCCTGGTTTTACTGATACTCCATGAATTAACACACCAGGTCTTCCTAACCTATTAAGCACTTCTAAGGTAACATCTCTTACCCCTACTGAACTCCCTCCGGAAATAATTACCGCTTCTACCTTATCTTCTTTGATAGTCTTTTTTATCTCCTGCTCCAATAGAATAACTTCATCTTTAATAATTCCTCTATAAACAGGAACCCCATCTGCCTCTTCAATACAAGCTCCAAGGGTGTAAGAATTTATATCCCTTATCTGCCCTATTCGAGGTTCGCCTTCAGCTGGGATTATTTCATTGCCCGTTGAAATAATAGCAATTTTAGGTTTTCTATAGATTTTGATATTAGTTTTCCCTATTCCAGCTAAAACTCCTATACCCTGCGGACGTAATCTGTGTCCTTTTCTTAATATAATCTCTCCTGTTTTTAAATCCTCATCCTCTCGGACTACATTTTCCCAGGGAGAAATTGACCTCCTTGCCTCAATGGTAGTATCATCAATCTGTTCAGTATATTCTACCATCATCACCGCATTTGCTCCCCCAGGAAGCATACCTCCGGTGGATATTTTTACCGCCTCTCCAGGGTTGATCTTAAATTCAGGTCTAACACCCATCTTTATTTCTCCTATAATCTTCAAATAGAAAGGTAAACTATCAGTTGCTCCAAAAGAATCTTCTGCCCTAATGGCATAACCATCCATTGTAGAACGATTAAAACCAGGCAGATTAGCGGGTACAACTATCTCTTCCGCCAAAAACCTATGTAAAGCTATTTTAACATCGACTTCCTCTATGTTGTTCTGGGTTATCTCCTTTAAATTTAAATGATCTTTTAGCATCGTAATTACCTCTTGGGAGGTATTAACTTTAAATAAGGGTTTTGCCATGTTCGCTGTTTATCTCCTAATTATTAATTGTTTATATATACTGTTTTATAAATATCTCGTTTTTTAAAATTAATATAATTTTATTGCCGAAGCTTTAAAGGTTAAATAAACCTTGCTTCCCAGATTAAGATTCATCTTAAAAAATGATTCTCTGGTAATAATCACCACTAAAGGGATACCAATATCTATTTCTAATTTTACCAAATGATTTTGCTCAATAATCTTTGTTATTTTCCCTAAAAAGGAATTTCTGGCACTGGATTGAAGCTGTTCATAAGATAAGATTATATCTCTGGGGTCAATAGAAATATATGCCAAACCAATTTTTTCACTTACTATAGCAAATTTTATATTTCCTGCAGTTTTAAACCATTTTAAGCCATCTTCTTCTACTATTTCTCCCCGAAGAAGGTTTTCCGGAACTTGTTTAATAATTTTACCATCCAAAAGGGAAATCACCTCATCAGCTAAACGATAGGCCTGGGAAAGGTCGTGAGTAGTAAATATTACAGTAGTTTTAATCTCTTTCTTTATTTTTTTAATAATTCTTTCCACTACATCTATGTGCTTTTGATCCATACTTGTGGTAGGTTCATCTAAAAAAAGAATTTCTGGCTCTATTACTAAGGCTCTGGCAATCACCACTCGTTGAGCTTCTCCGCCCGATAATTGGTTTGCTTTTCTATCTTTAAAACCGGAAAGTCCTACTATATTTAAAGCACTTCTAATTCTACTTTTTTGAACTTTAGGAGGAATTGATCTTATTTTTAATCCATAGGCAATATTATCATAGACTGTAGAATGAAATAAGAAAGGATCCTGATTTACTAAAGTTATTCTCCTTCGAATCTCTAAGGTATCAGAATTTGATTTATTGGTAATTTCTTGATCGTAAAAAAATATTTGACCTTCATTTGGTTTCTCTAATAAATTTAAAATATTGAGTAAGGTGGTCTTGCCCGACCCGTTTGGACCTACAATAGCATAAATCTTACCTTCTTGAAAATTCAAATTATCTACATCTAATACAATTTTATTATTATAAACTTTTTTTAAATTTCTAACTTTAAATATTAATTTATCCATATTTTAAGTTTACACTCTCTTACTTTGAAAATAGTGGAGTAAAATATTTATACTAAAGGCGACAAATAATAATATAATTCCCAGGGCAATAGCAAAACCAAACTCTCCTTTGGTACTCTCCAGGGCAATGGCAGTGGTCATAACCCGGGTACTTCCTTTTATATTTCCTCCTAACATCATAGCAGCCCCAACCTCGGCAATTACTCTTCCAAATCCAGTAATTACCGCAGCTAACACTGCATAACGGGCTTCTTTAATTACCATCCAGGCAGATTGGGCTTCGGTTGCTCCCAGAGTTAATACGGTATTCCTAACCCTTTTATCAATCCCCTGTACTGCTGAATGAGTGAGAGCAATAATTATAGGGACAGCCAATATAAACTGTCCAATAATCATAGCCGAAGGGGTATATAATAGACCAAAGACTCCCAGTGGTCCTCTTCGAGAAATTAAAGAATAAACAATCAGTCCTATAACTACTGTTGGTAAGGCTAATAGGGTGTTCACCAAAGCTACGCTAAATCTTTTTCCCCAATAATCTTTTACCGCCATTAAAAATCCTAAATATACTCCCAATAATGAGGCTAAAATAACAGCAGTCAATGATACCTTTAATGAAAGTAAGACAATATTGAATATTTCGCTATCTAAAGTAAAGATTAATTGAAAAGCCTTCTGTATCCCTTCAATAATAAAATCCAAAATATCACCTCGAGTAATAAATTCGTATAGAGTATCGTGTATCGCGTTAAAAACCAGTATCTCGTATCTCGTGAATCGTATCTCGTATGTATTAGTTAGCCAGTTACCCGGTTTGCCAGTTTACCGGTTAAGGATTGGTTAACCAGTCATCAGTAAGTAAAGGCGTATAGCAATAAGCAATACGCCTTTACTTACTGAAAACCGAGAACTGAAAACTGTAAACCAAAAACTATAAACTTGCATCTTGCAACTTGTATCTAATACTAACGACTATTCACTATTCACTATCGACTATTTAATTGCCATTGGATGGAAAAGGATTTCTCCTTCTTTCTTATATTCTCCAATTATTTTCTGGCCTTCTACTGAAGTGACCCAGGCGATTAATTGCATAGCTTCCATATATTTTGCCTGAGGATAACGAGTAGGATTAACTGCCATTATGCCATAAGGATTAAATAGTAGACCATCTCCTTCAGAAAGAATAATTAAATCTATCTTATTCTTATAAGCCAAAAATGTGCCTCTATCACATAAGACGTAAGCTTGTTTCTCATTGGCAACTTGTAAGGTTGCACCCATCCCCTGGCCAATTTCCATATACCATTTCCCCCCAGGAGAAATCTTCGCGCTTTGCCATAAACTCTTTTCCTTTTTATGAGTCCCAGAATCATCACCCCGAGAAACAAAATAAGCCTTGCAGTCAGCAATCTTTTTTAAAGCTAAAATTACATTGCTTTCAGCTTTAATCTCTGCCGGGTCATTAGATGGTCCAAGAATAATAAAATCATTAAACATAACATCTCTTCTGTTTACTCCATAACCTTCTCCAATAAATTCATCCTCTGCTGCTCGGGCATGAACTAATACTACATCTACATCTCCATTCTCCCCTAGTGCAAGGGCTTTCCCGGTACCAACTGCAATAACTTCAACCTTAATTCCATATTTTTCTTCGAAGGGAGGCAATAAAACCTCCAGCAGCCCCGAATTTTCCGTACTGGTAGTAGTGGCTAATTTTAGGCGAATAGGGCTAGCATAAACTGAACCAATTAATATCATACTAACAGCAAATAAAAACACTGCCTTAAAAATAATATTTTTCTTCATCGATATTTCTTCCCTTTCTTGTAATTAAATTTAACACCACACAACAAAAAAACCAACACTGTGTCCGGTGTTGGTTTGCAAGTTTAAATCATAATATCAGTCCTCCTTTCCAAACACGGGAGGAATAAGAGTTTCCTCTTATTCCCTATCGGCTAATCCACCGTCGTTTTCACCTTAGGTGTGATAGCTCGGAGAATATTTTTTTATAAAAAAATATAAGCAAGAAATATCTTTGCATATTATAATATTTTTTCTTTATTTAAGCAAGAATAATTCGTATCTCGTATCTCGTGAATCGTATCTCACATTTAGTTAGCTGGTTAGTTGGTTAATTGGTTAGCGGTTAAGATAGCAAAAAATGAATCAGTATTGCGTAAAAAAGGGATTAGTTTTTTAAAATTTTTGACATTGGGGACAGATGAATGAGCTTCTACCTTCTATCCTTACAACTTCTATAGAATGTCTACACTTTATACAAGGTTCTCCTTTTCGGGCATAAACCTGTAATTTTTTTGCAAATTTTCCTTTTTCACCATCTGTGTCTCGATAAGCTTCATCGGCTACCGTACTCCCCCGAAGTTCGACTGCTTCACTTAACACCAGTTTAATCTGCTGATACAAATTTCTAACTTCTTTTTTATTGAGAGAAGAAATTAATCGTAAAGGATGGATATTCGATCTATACAACACTTCATTAGCATAAATATTACCTAATCCAGTGACAAGCTCCTGTTTCATTAAAAAAGATTTTATTTTACTGTTTTTCTTTTTATTTAATATCTGAATAAAAACTTCTTCTGTGAAATAATCCTCTAAAGGTTCAACCCCTAATTTAGTTATACTTTCTACTTCGTCAATGTTGGAAACTAAAAATATTTTTCCGAATCTTCTAACATCATTAAAAACTAATTGGGTATCATCTGTAAAAGTAAAGATAAGATGGTTATGCTTGGGGTTAATTTCTTTCTCTGTAATTTTATTATCATAAAGATAGATTAACAGTCCGGTCATCCCTAGATGAACTATCAATTTATCTTCTGAATCTAGATGAATAATAATATATTTCCCGCGACGGTCTACCTCTTTAATCTTTTTTCTCTTTATTTTAGTAATAAACTCTCCTAAATATGGTTTTTTTACTATTTTATCAACGTTTACTACTATATCTTTTATCTGTTTATTCTTAATTTTTTTCTGAAGGCCTCTCCTGATAGTTTCTACTTCTGGTAATTCAGGCATTGTTTTCACCTCTTTACAGATTAACTGATTTGCCGATTCTCCAATAAATTAATTCACCAATTACCCAATTGACCGATTTACCAATTAATTTAGTTACCCGGTTCGTCAGTTAACCAGTTAATATTAATTAGCCAATTACCTAATTGCTGATTTACCGACTAACCAATTAGTTAGTAAATATTTAGCATAAAGAAAAATCACAATTATTATTTAAGAATTTAGATGTCATTAGTCAGAAGTCAGTAGAACATACAATTTAAACATACTTTTATAACTTAAAATCATTCTGAATCCTGAATTCTGGCTCCTGACTTCTATTTTCTTCGTCGAGTAGATGAA
>DMCY01000048.1 GCA_003451675.1 Candidatus Atribacteria bacterium | reverse complement strand
GTAATCAAGTATAAAAGGAGGAGGTTAAATAAAAGAGTATAGAAAGTAAAATAGTATTTAGCCATATAGTTAAGAAAGAGAAAGAGAGTGGGTCTGTGTCAACTTTTTGAGGGTAGTTTTTTAGTGAAAAAAATTCTTTTGGTTTTGAATAGACCTACCCATTGTTTTATTATAGCTTATTGTAAATATCAAATGAAAAGTACACCATATTTCAGTCGAAAAGTGCACCACTTTGTCGAAAAAAATAAAATAATTTAGACCATAGAAACCTCCTCTTTTACTTTGCCATCATCTTGTTTTGCCAGCCATTCCCTGGTCTCCTTCAAGCGGTAAGAACTGCCATTCATATTCAGGATATAGGATTTATGGGTCAGCCGGTCGATCATGGCTGCAGTCATCACTGTATCGGAAAAGATTTCATCCCATCTCTCGAAGGAGAGGTTGGTGGTAATAATGGTCGATTTTCTGCCTGCCCGCAGGGAGAGATGGGTAAAGAGCAGCTCTGATACTTCCTTGTCAAAGGAGATATATCCTAATTCATCGGCTATCACCAGGTCATACTTTTCAAAGATGGATTCCAGTCTCCCCAGGGTCCTTTCTGACCGGGATTCTTTCAATCGATTCACCAGTAAGGGTACGGTGGCAAACATGACCTTGTATCCAGCAAGGCAGGCCTTGATGCCTAAACCAATAGCCAGATGGGTCTTGCCGGTACCGGGACTACCGGCTAGGATCACATTCTGCGCCTGTTCGATAAAATCAAGACTTTGAAGCACCTTGAATCTTTTTCGGGCATCCGGGGGGAGGTCGGCAATTGATAAGTCTTCCAGGTACTTCCGGTAGGGAAAATTCGCCAGCCTGATTCGATTCTTCTTACTGCTTTCTAAACGGAGATCATATTCCCTTAATAAAAGATTGTATAGAAATTGCTCATAGGATAAGTTTTTTAAATTGGCCTCCTTGACTTCATCCGCCAGGTATCTTCTCACTCCCGGGAGGCGAACCTGTTTACTGAGTGTTTTGATTTGCTCCATGATTTCATTTTTCATGCCGACACCTCCTGCAGTAGATGCGTATAGAGGTGGAGGGATCTTTTGGCCTGCATCTCTATATCCGAAGGATGAATTATTGTTTTAGAGGTATCATCCTTTCTTTCCAGGATGGTTCTGATCTTTTCAGTGCTGATACCGGAAGGGTTTATCTTTTCTAAAAGAGTGATGGCCTGTTTTACTGCTACCAGATTGTACACGGCAATAAGCTCTAGAAGTTCGATGAAGTGTTTCTCTTTGCTCCGGTAATACTTTTGGTAGATGGTCTTTAATCCGGGTTTGATTTGCGAAAAGGCGGTGCTGCGTTTTAGGGCACCCGGTTTCAGTTTTAAGGTGTTTAGGTAATGGCTGATATCGATTACCCATTGGTTCTTTCCGTATCTTCTTTTATGGGAAGCGATTCTTTGGGAATTATGATAACAGATAATTAAATCGGGATAAATTTTAATAAAGACAAATTTTCCTACCAGATGGTCAGGAACCGAATAATGGTTGCTATCTACCGTCACACAGGCATACTTATCGACTCTAGCCTCGGTGATTCTGGCAGTATCATATCTGGGTGGGAGAGGGAGTAGGTAGCCTCTTTCTTCCTGTAATATCTCCCGGGCACTCTTTGTATCTTTCCGGGGTTTTGTATTTAACCTTCTAAGTTCCCTTTTAAAATATTGTCGTGCTTCTTCTACAGAAGAAAATTCATCTCTTTTAGAGAAGATTCTTCTTCTTATGTATTCCACGCTGCGTTCTACATGGCCTTTTTCATGCGCCTGGTAGGTATTGGTAAAGCGAAAGCGAAAACCATAATAGATAGATAGTTTCAGAAGTGCCTTAGTAGGTTCTTTTTCCGATCTGCCGACAAAGCGGGAAACCTGTACCCGGGCATTATCGTAGACCATCTCTTTATATATTCCACCTGCCTCGGCAAAGAAAGAGGCATGGGTATCCAGGAAGGCCTCGGTCTTTTTAAAGGTCACCGGAACGGTAGTCTCCCCTAGCAGTGGTAAAGACCGACATCTGCAGGGTCTTCTTTTTACCATTAATCACCAGTTTTACTTCCCCCCAATCGAATTCACATACTTCTCCCAATTTGTATTCCTGTCTGATGTAGGCTTCTTTGGCCTCTTTGTTGTTTTGTCTTTCCCTCTGCTCTTTTAGTCTCATTCTCCCTTATAAGTAAAATTTAATTCTATCTATTATCTCCTCGGTTAATTTTACCTTTTTTCGGTTACTGGTATCATATCTGGGATCCTCTACGATATCAGCTATTAATTCCTCTTGATTAGTGTTTTCTTTAGAATCTGCAAGCTGGGTTTTTTTCCTTTCATAGTCTTTTACATACTTGGCAACGGTTCTTCGATTTAAATCCATTTCCCGGGCAATCTGTCTTTGTGATTTTCCTTTTTGGAAATAGGTTATTATTATTTTCTGTTTCTCTATCAATTTGATCATCCTCCTTTTCCCCCTATGTTATTATCCTTAATACATAAGGGAATCATATTTCAAAGTGGTGTACTTTTCAATTAATAGAGTGGTGCAGTTTTAGAGTAACATAAACACTTATTATTTGTTGTATAAATAAGTATAATTGTCCCTATTTTACCTAAGTTATAGCAATATATTTTAATCTTCTTTCTTATATTTTCTTTAACTGATTAATAATATCCTACCTCAGATAGTTTTTGCGAAACACCTACCTAGCGTTTCCCCTGATCTGGCCCGGAAAGAGCAGGTAAAATTACCTCGATAAGAGAAGAAATCTCTGTCTCTTTATTAAAGCAAGAGGTAGGTAGAGGTGGTTTGTATTTACCTACTCTAATATTTCGTTCTCTTTCTGTCTCCCACCAAATGTCTCATTGGTTATTTAAGATGGTCTCTTTTATCTTTAGGAGGCTAAGAGCTCCCTTTTTACTCCAACTCATTCCTCTTTCCTTAAAGCTGTTGAATTCTGCTATTGACAGAACTCAAAAACAATGTTAAAATTTCCCTAAATTTTATTCATTAATTCTTTAACGAATTAAAGAGCAAAATATAAATTATCGTTAGTATTAAATGCAAGATGCAAAAGAAGTGCAAGTTTACAATTCCCTACCTGTAAAGGCGTGAGTATCGATTAATTTTGCAGGATTAATAAATTAAAAGAAGAACAAAAGTTAAGAGAGAGGATAATAGATGAATATTCCCGAAGGTTTAAATGATTTGCTACCAGAAGAAGTTTTAAAGAGGAGATTATTGAAAAATAAAATAAATCAGATTTTTACCCGGTGGGGTTATCAAGAAATAATTACTCCTACTTTTGAATTTTACGATATATTAGCCAGGGGTGCAGGGTCAATTATGAAAAAAGAGATGATCAAATTTTTTGACCGAGAAGGTAATATTATTGCCCTTCGTCCCGAGATGACTACACCTTTAGCCAGAGTAACTTCCACTAAAATGCAACAGGAGCCTAAACCATTAAGATTATATTATATGGGCAATGTATTTAGGTATGATGATTTTAAAGTGGGAAGGCAGAGGGAGTTTTACCAGGCAGGGGTAGAGTTGATAGGGGTAAATAGCAAAGAGGCAGATGCAGAGGTTATTGCTTTAGCAGTGGAGTGTTTGAAAAATAGTGGAGTCAAAAATTTTTTTATAGACATAGGACATATTAATTTTTTTAACGGGATTATGCAATCGATAAAAGCCGAAGAAAAGAGAAAATTGGAAATAAAGGAAGCAATTTTAAACAAAGATTTTGTATTACTGGAAAAAATATTGTCTTTTTCCGATATTAAAGATAGAGAAAAAGAATTTATTTTAAAAATGCCTACTTTAAGAGGAAGAGGGGAAGTATTAGAAGAGGCAGAAAAGATGATAAACAATAGATTATCGCTATCTGCTTTAAAAGAGATAAAAAAAGTCTATAATCTTTTGAGAGATTACGGATTAGAAGAATATGTTCTGATAGATTTGGGAATTATACGTGATTTTGATTATTATACAGGAATTATATTCGAGGGCTATACTGACTATCTGGGATTTCCGATCTGTGGCGGAGGGAGATATGATAAACTTTGTTCAAAGTTTGGAGAAAATCTACCTTCTACCGGATTTGCTGTTGGATTGGAGAGATTGATAATGGCATTAGAGAGAGAGGGTATAAATTCTTTAGATTTAGAAAAGCCTGACCAGTACCTGGTGCATTACCAAAACAATAAAGAAAATTTTAGAAAAGCACTAAAAGTAGCTAAAAATTTAAGAAAAAAGGGGCTAATTGTAGAGTTAGAGGTAGGAAAGAGAGAGTTTGCAGAGGTTTTAAAATATGCTCGATCTAAAAGAATAAACTATATGGTAATAGTAGAAGGTAATCAGCCCAACAAAATTAAAAGAATTGAAGTAATATCAGGAAAAGAGGAAATGATAACTTATGAGTAGAGAAATTAATACTAACTATTTAGTTATTGCTTTGCCCAGTGGAAAGCTGTTTAAATCTTCTATTCGGTTGTTCGAAGAGGTAGGAATTGATTTAAAAGGTGGGAAAGAGATAAACAGGAAATTGGCATTTTTTGACCAGGAAGAGGAGATTAAATTTGTCATTACCAGACCTAAAGATAATCCCACTTATATTGAATGTGGGGTAGCAGATATCGGGATTGTCGGAGGGGATGTATTATTAGAAGAGAAAAAAGATGTTTATAAACTTTTAGATTTAAAGTTTGGAAAGTGTAAGATGGTAGTAGCTGCTCCGAAAGAGAGGGAGCAAAAAAAATATTATAAAAATAATGGGCACCGTTTAAAGGTGGCAACCAAATATCCTCGCATTGCAGCAGATTATTTTAAAGAAAAGGGGATATATGTGGAATTAATTAAACTTTACGGGTCGGTAGAATTGGCTCCCCAGGTAGGTTTGGCAGATATGATTGTTGATATAGTCTCTACCGGACGTACCTTAGAGGAAAATAAGTTAGAAATAATTGATGAGATAATTCCTCTCAGTGCCCAGCTTATCGTTAACCGGATTAGTTATAAAACTAAACATAAAAGAATTACCAGACTCTTGCAGGACATTAAAAAATTTATATCTTTGGAATCAGATAAAATTGCGGAATGGTAAGGCATAGAGTAAATAAATATAAAGTAGAACTATTTATTAATTCGTTCTCTAAATTTCTTTACATTTTATTCTGTCATTGCGAGGAGTGAAGTAAGCCTGCCCCAGCGAAGGCAGGGGAAGCAATCCCTTCATTTATAAGAACTTGAGATTGCTTCGCTATCGCTCGCAATGACAAATCATTGTAATATTATTAAGAAAACACTCTATTATTAAAAGGAAAGTTTTTAAATAAGATATTGGAATACGGAGGAAGAAGGGGCTGATTAAAAGTTGATAAAGACCATTTTTTTAAATAGAGAAAATAAGAAAAAAATAGAAGAGATTTGCAGGCAGGGTTATTCTGAAGATAACCTGGTAGATGATATTGAAAATAAGGTTAGAAAAATTATATTCAGTGTGAAAAAAGAAGGGGATAAAGCTCTTCTTGAGTTTACGGAAAAGTATGATGGGGTAAAGCTAAACTCTTCAGGGATACTGGTCAGTTCGGAAGAATGGAATATAGCCAGCCAAGAAGCGAAGGAAAATTTATTGGAAGTGATAAAAGAGGCGATAAAGAAGATTAAAAATTACCACCTGCATCAGAAAGAAAATTCCTGGTTTACTACAGAAGAAAAGGGTATTATTTTAGGGCAAGTAGTGAATCCCATTGAGAGAGTGGGTTTGTATATCCCGGGAGGAACGGCTGCTTATCCCTCTTCCCTTATTATGGCAGCAGTGCCGGCAATTATTGCGGGAGTTAAAGAGATTGTTGTAGTAACTCCACCTTCTCCTGATGGTAAAATAAATCCCTATTTATTATCTGCTGCTAAAGAATTAGGTATATCAGAGATTTATAAAATAGGAGGAGCCCAGGCCATAGCTGCTTTGGCCTATGGAACAGAAACTATAAAGAAAGTGGATAAAATTGTGGGCCCGGGGAATATTTATGTAACTTTGGCTAAGAAAAATGTCTTTGGAAAAGTGGATATAGATATGTTGGCAGGGCCAAGTGAAATTCTCATTTGGGCCGATGAAGAGGCTAATCCTCGATATTTAGCTTGTGATCTGCTTTCGCAGGCAGAGCATGATGTAAAAGCTTCGGCAATTTTAATAACTACTTCTGCGTTATTAGCAGAAAAAGTGGAAGAAGAGATTAAACAGGAGTTGAAAGATTTAAATAGGAGGAAAATTATTCAGGAGGCCTTGAGGAACCAGGGGAAATTAATTATTGCTGAAGACGAAGAGAGGATTTTAGAGTTTATAAATAATTTTGCTCCTGAGCATTTAGAGTTACAAATAGAAAATCCCTGGCAAATATTAGGAGCGATAAAAAATGCTGGGGCAATATTTGTGGGGGCTTATTCCCCGGAGCCTTTAGGCGATTACTGGGCAGGTCCTGATCATATTCTCCCTACTTCCGGGGGAGCAAGATGTTTTTCGCCTTTATCGGTAACTGATTTTACCAAAAAGAGTAGTATAATTTTTTACGATAAAAAGAACTTAAAAAAAGATGGGCAGAAAATAGCGAGTTTAGCCAGATTAGAAGGGTTGGAGGCCCATGCCCGTTCGATAGAAATAAGATATTTCACCGACTAATTCAATACTACTAATGACTATTTCACTATTTATTAACGGCTAATTATGTATTAATTAATGTGTAGGGGTTCGATTCCTGTCTGCGTGCGTACACGCAGAGGCAGGCATCGAACCCGTTTGAAAAATTACCAAAACATCCGGGTCGGATAAATCAAATCCGACCTCTACAAAAAAACAATACATTTTGTCATTGCGAGGAGCTTTAGCGACGAAGCAATCTCAATGAGATTATGAGATTATGAGATTGCCACGCTCCCTACGGTCGCTCGCAATGACATAAAAGTACGAAACAGTTTTAAATTTTGAATTATGATTTTATGCTTTTCGCTTTAAGTTTTTAGTTGTATACCAAAGACATAAAACTGATAACCAATAACTTGTATTTACTACTGACGACTATTCACTATTCACTAACGACTAATAAATTAAGAAAGAGTTGATTAATTAATGTTAATTTCGGAAAAATTAAATTCAAATTATTTATTTAGCGAAAATATTATTTTGAATAAAAAGTTTTTGGATAGAATTTCTCAGGTAGATACTCTGGTCTTTGATATTGATGGTGTTCTAATGGATGTGCGGGATTCTTTTAGAAAAGCTGTATGCCAAACAGTTCAATTTTATTTTAAAGAGATATTACGCTTTCAGGGCTCTCAAAATTTAATCAATCCGGAAGAGGTTAGATATTTTAAGATGGCAGGAGGGTTTAATAATGATTGGAATTTGACTTTGGCTGTGGTTTTGTTTTACCTGATGAAAGCGAGAAAAAACAATTTAAAGGATGTAGATCAACTTAGAAGTAGAAAGCCGGATATAAAAACCTTTACTAATAAAATGTTGTCTTTCGGAGGGGGTTTATCTGAAGTAATAGATTTAATTGAAAAAGACAGGGATATAAAAGAAGAGATACTAGCCTTGTGGAATAAGGAATTAATTACTAAAATATTCCAGGAGATCTATGCGGGAGAAAAATATTGTTTTAATATTTACGGATTTCATCCTTCATTAGTTAAGACAGAAGGTTTGATAAAACAGGAAAGAGTTATTATAGATAAAAATAAAAAAAATTTCTTGCAAAATTTTTCCCTCGGTATCTTAAGCGGCAGAAACAAAAGAGAGGCCAGAGTAGCCTTAGAAAGATTGGGTTGGGATGATAACGTCTTTGGGGGAAGGGTAATTACTGCCGATGACGGAGCGGAAAAACCTCACTCCCAGGGATTAAAAAAAATAACTAACAGTTTAAAAACTAAATTAGGGATCTATATAGGTGATACTCGGGATGATATGATTACCGTAAAAAACTTTAATAAAGAAGTAGAGGCAACGAAATTTTTGTCGGCAATAGTTTTAGGAGGGGGATTTAATTTAGGAAGCAAGTCAGCAAAGTTTTATCTCAATAAAAAAGTGGATTTGTTAGCCCGGGATGTTAATTCTATCTTATGTTATTTAGAAAAAGATAAAAATAGTAGACCTTAATAGAAAGGCAGGTGTCGATAATCTTGAAGGAAAGAAAAGGCGAATATAAAAGAAAGACTTTGGAGACTGAGGTAGAAGTAAAGATAGATTTAGATGGCAAAGGAATAAGTAATTTACAGACAGAAATTTATTTTTTGAATCATATGCTTACTTTATTTTCTCGACATGGTTTTTTTGACCTGGGGGTAAAAGCCCGGGGGGATCTTGAAGTAGATTATCATCATACCGTAGAAGATATAGGAATATGCCTGGGTGAGGCTATCAAGAAGGCCCTACAGGATAAAAAAGGAATAAAGAGATATGGATTTACCATTTTGCCTATGGACGAATCTCTGGCACAGGTAGCTATAGATTTAAGTGGGAGGGGGCAATTAACCTATAATGTCCAATTCGAGCAGGAAAGAGTAGGTTCTTTTGAAGTTAGTTTGGTGGAGGAATTTTTTAGGTCCCTATCTTATCATGCCGGAATGACTTTGCATATAAACTTGCTTTATGGGAAAAATTCTCATCATATTATCGAGGCAATATTTAAGTCTTTCGGGCGGGCATTAGATAAGGCAATTAGGGAAGATAATCGAATAGATGATATCCCTTCCACCAAAGGGGTTATTGATTAGAGGATTGGGAGAATAAAGAGGATGATAGTGATAATAGATTACGGGATGGGAAATTTAAAGAGTGTGCAAAATGCTTTTGCCGCAGTTGGATATAAAACGGTAATAACTGATGAACCCAACCAGATTAAAAAAGCCAGTGCTTTGGTTCTTCCGGGAGTGGGGGCATTTAGGGATGCTATTAAATCCTTGAAAGATAAGAAGATGGGCAGAGAATTAGTTGAAGCTATAAGAATGGGCAAGCCCTTTTTGGGTATTTGTCTGGGGATGCAGTTATTGTTTACTTTTAGTGAAGAAGGCGGTTTTTACAGAGGATTGAATATAATCCCAGGTAGAGCTAAGAGATTTTCTAATTCAGTGAAATGCCCTCATCTAGGGTGGAATAAAATAAAATTTACTCATAATTCTAATTATAATAAGAATCCTATCTTTCGGGATATTCCGGATGAATCTTATTTTTATTTTGTTCATTCTTATTATTGTGAAGTAGATAATCAGAAAATAATATATTCTACCACTGATTACGGTTTAGCTTTCCCCTCATCTATTCGGAAAGGCAATTTATTCGGGGTTCAATTTCATCCCGAAAAGAGTAGTGCTTCAGGATTAAAAATTTTAAAGAATTTTGGAGAGTTAAGTAAATGTTAATGATTCCAGCGATAGATATTAAGGAAGGCAGATGTGTTCGGCTTACAGAGGGTCAATTTGAAGATGTGGAGATATTTTCTGATGACCCGGTAATAGTAGCTGAAAAGTGGGCTAATAAAGGGGCGGTGATGCTTCATGTAGTAGATTTAGATGGAGCCCGATATGGAAAATTAATCAATAGCTCTTTGTTGGAAAAGATTATTAAAAAAATTAATATTCCCATTCAAACAGGAGGGGGAATTAGGAAATATGAAGAAGTAGAAAGATTAATAAACCTGGGAGCGAATCGAGTAATTTTAGGTACAATTCTTTGGAAAGATAAGCCCCTGGCAAAGAGATTATTTAGGGATTTTTCAGAAAAAGTAATAGCGGGTATTGATGCCAGAGAGGGATATGTGGCTATAGAAGGATGGCAGAATATTACTTCTGTCGATGCTCTGGATTTTGCCAAAGAGATGGAGAGGTTAGGTGCTCGACGAATAATTTATACTGATATTAAAAGGGATGGAACCCTTATAGGCCCCAATATAGGTAATATAGAAAAAATGGTAAAAAATGTTAATATTCCCCTTATTTGTTCTGGAGGAATTGCTTGTTTAGATGATGTTAAAAAATTAAAGAAATTTGAGGATTTGGGCTTGGAGGGGATTATTATCGGCAAGGCCCTTTATAAAGGGAGGATTATATTAGAAGAGGCACTAGAATTAGTCGTTAGTGAATAGTCGTTAGTACTTAGTTAGCTAGTTAACTGGTTTGTTGGTTAATTAGTTTAGTATTAATTCTTCAATATACTCATTCCTCAACTAGCTAACCAGCTAACTAAATACGAGATACAAATCACGAGATACGAATTTAACTTTGTGCTTTATACTTTTTGTTTTTTACTATCTTAACTAGCTAACCAACTAACTAAGGATGAAAGAGGAATTGATAATGCTTACCAAAAGAATTATACCTTGTTTGGATGTAAATAGAGGTCGAGTGGTAAAAGGGACTAAGTTTATTAATTTGATAGATGAGGGAGACCCAATTGAAATGGCTTCTTTTTACGAGAAAGAAGAGGCAGATGAGCTGGTTTTTCTGGATATTACTGCTTCCTGGGAAAAGAGGAATATCATAATTGAATTAGTGGAAAAGACAGCAGAAAAAGTTTTTATCCCCTTTACTGTAGGGGGAGGGATAAGAAATCTGGAAGATATATATTATGTATTAAGGGCAGGAGCAGATAAAATTTCTATTAACACAGCAGCTGTTACAAATCCTCTCCTAATCCAGGAGGCTTCTTTGAAATTTGGCAGTTCTACTATTGTAGTAGCTATTGATGCTGTAAAGGTAGATTCTGATTGGGAAGTAGTGATTAATGGTGGAAGGACCAGGACCGGTTTAAGAATATTGAATTGGGTTAAAAAAGTGGAAAAGTTAGGAGCAGGAGAGATATTGCTTACCAGTATGGATAAAGATGGAACTAAAGAAGGGTATGATATTGAGTTAACTAAAATGGTCTCAGAAAATGTTAGTATTCCCATTATTGCTTCTGGTGGTGCAGGTGAACCGAAGCACTTATATGAGGTGTTAGTTAAGGGGAAGGCGGATGCTGCTTTGGCTGCCTCTATATTTCATAAAAAAGAATATTCTATATCAAAAGTTAAAGAATTTTTAGGACAAAGAGGAGTAGAAATAAGACTGGCGAAGGAGAAGGTGAAGGGTGAGAAGAATAATGAATAAAAGCGAAATTTTAAGCCAAATAAAATTCAATAAAGAAGGATTAATACCAGTTATAATTCAGGATGAGATGACCAAGCAGGTTTTAATGTTAGCTTATATGAATAAGGAATCCTTGGAAAAAACTTTAGAAGAAGGAAGAACTTGTTTTTACAGTAGGAGCAGAAGGGAATTATGGTTTAAAGGTAATACTTCTGGGAATATTCAGTCGATAAAAAAGATTGTCTTAGATTGTGACAATGATACCTTGTTAGTTTTGGTAGAGCAGAAAGGGGTTGCCTGTCATACCGGAAACTATTCCTGTTTTTTTAAAGAGATTAAGGGTGATAAAATAGAAGAAATTAATGTTGAGCCTTCTCGTCTTTTACGAAAAGAACAAGCAGAGAGAATAAAATGTCCTCAAGGGGAGAGTAGGGGTGAACAATCAGAAATAGACAATAAAATTATTAATGAGATATATCAGGTAATTCAAGATAGAGAATTAAATTACAAAAGCGATTCTTATGTTTGTAAATTACTGGCTAATTCTGAAGGTTTACTGCCTAAAAAGATAGGAGAAGAGGCAGCAGAAGTTATTATCGCCCTTAAAGATAAAGATAAAAGTGCAATTGTGTATGAAGTGGCCGATCTATGGTTTCATACGTTAGTAGCTTTGGGTAATTGCAATATTTCTCCTCAAGAAATATTTGAGGAATTAAAAAGAAGAAGAAAATGAGGTGATAAAATGGGAAATTATCCTCGTTGGAGAGATGAATTAACTGACCAATTATTTAAGGCAATATTACTCCTAAAAAACGAAAAGGAATGTTATAGCTTCTTTGAAGATTTAGCTACCATTAACGAGATTAAGGAATTAAGCCAAAGAATTGAAGTGGCCCGAATGTTAAGTGAGGGCTCTACCTATGAAGAGATTGCCCATAAAACAGGGGCAAGTTCAGCAACTATTAGCCGGGTAAAAAGATGCTTAAATTATGGTGCCGATGGTTATAAGTTAATTCTGGGAAGATTGTTTGAGGGAAAGAAATAGATGACGAACTAAAATGAATAAAAGGCCTTCTAAAATTTGCTTTATTCTAAAAAGCACTGT
>DMCY01000031.1 GCA_003451675.1 Candidatus Atribacteria bacterium | reverse complement strand
CCCACCCGCCCCTCTTCCGATCGGGGGTTACTGTGTATGGTGTAAAGGCTTAAAAAAAAAGAAAATCCCCGCCTACGTGGAGCAACAAAAAAAAGAAAACAAGGGGCAACGGCAATTAACATTCCCATGGTTTAAAGATCCCCCCACCCCCGGCTGGGGGATTTTCATTTCCCCACAATTTTTAAAGAAGTAGCTGGTATGACCTTTGATGATTTTAATCCTCAGTATTTAGGTTATAATGATTCAGTCCAGGCTATCCAAAATCGTTTAATCGATGCTTGTTACTTAGGAGCTGGACTTCCTACAGCAGGAGTATCCCAGCTCTATGCTGGTCAACTACCGGTAGATGTGATTGAATTTACTGATGAAGAAGTAAATAAAATAAAAAAAGTAGCTCCCTATTTTACTCGAGTAATTATTGAAAAAGGGACTTATCCTAAACAGGATAGAACTTTACAGGTGATTGGAGTTAAAAGTTCTTTAATTGCAGAAAAAGATTTAGATGATGATATTGTTTATAAGATGCTGGAAGTAATTTATAAGAAGAAACTCGAAGATTTAAAGAAACAACACGGAGCTTTAAAAATCCTGAGTTTAGATGAAGCCATTTTAGGGTTAAGTGGTGCTCCGCTACATCCAGGCGCAGTGAAATTCTACCGTGACAATAATGTAGAAATCCCAGATAGTTTAATACCCCCAGAAATGAAATAAAATAAAACAGACTTAATTGTCTGAATAAAAGGAGAGAGTGAAGATGTTTTTGCCCTCTCCTTTTATTAAAATAAAATTACGAGGTAGGTTTATTTGAATGAATTCTTTAAGTAAAAGCAAACAAGAAAGTGTGGAATATCGTAAATTATCTGGGAAGATAAAATTATTTGTATCAGTTTTTTGTATAATTACTTCATTAATTCATATCTGGTATAACAGTTTCGGACTTATCGGTGTAATGCAAAAAAATATGATTCATCTTAGCTTGATGATGGGAATAATATTTTTAATTCGTCCTGCATCATCTCGATCTCCCAAAGATAGACCATCTTTAATGGATTGGGTATTGTTCTCGTTGACTGCTTGTTCAGGAATATATTTTTTATTATTTTACATGCGATTAGTTAACTCCATGCTCCAACCGAATTCAACTGATATAATTTATGGAATAATTATTATATTTCTAATAATTGAGGCTGCCCGGCGTACTGTGGGTATCCCTCTTACTTTACTTTCAGTAATTTTTTTAGTCTATACCTATGTAGGCCCTTATATGCCGGGAATATTTATCCATCAGGGGTTTAAATTAAAGAGAATCTTAGTTCGGATGAGTATGACCTCAGAAGGTATACTGGGAGTAGCCATAATGGTCTCTGCTTCCTATGTCTTTATGTTTATTTTATTTTCCAGTTTTTTAAAAGCAACAAAAGCTTCCGAATTCTTTAATGACTTAGCCTCTTCTTTAACGGGAAGGGCTAGGGGGGGACCAGCTAAAATTGCCATATTTGCTAGCGCTTTAACTGGCACTATCAGTGGAAGTTCCCAGGCCAATGTGGCTACTACTGGTTCTTTTACCATTCCTCTGATGAAATCAATGGGGTATAAACCTTACTTTGCTGGAGCAGTAGAAGCAATTGCCTCAACCGGAGGTATTTTAATGCCTCCGATAATGGGAGCGGCAGCTTTTATTATGAGTTCCTATTTAGGCCTTCCTTATAATAAGATAATGTTGGCTGCCTTTACTCCCGCACTTCTATATTATTTTACTCTTTACCACATGGTCGATTTAGGAGCGGCAAAATGGGGGCTAGTCGGTATTCCCAAAGATAAGCTGCCCAAATTTAAAGAAGTTATGAAAGATAAAGGACATATGTCTGTACCTTTATTTTTAATTATATTTCTTATGTTAAGGGGCTATAGTCCATTAATTGCAGCTTTTATTGGGATCGTTTCTATTTTACTGATATCCAGTTTGCGTAAAAATACCAGAATGAGCTTCAAAGAGATAATTATGGCTTTAGAAGAAGGAGCCCGTAATGGAGCACCTATTGCCATTATTTGTGGAATTGTCGGATTTATTATAGGTTCAGTGGGTATGACCGGTATAGGACAGGTCATTGGTTTAAATATAGTAAAATTTGCTGGAGGACAGCTTTGGCTCACTGCCTTGCTCTGTATGGTAACAGCCATTATATTAGGTATGGGTTTACCTGCCACGGCTTGTTATATTATCACTGCCACTATTGCTGCCCCAGCTCTTATTATGATAGGAATACCTGATTTAGCGGCTCACTTTTTTGCCTTTTATTTTGGTACAATGTCGGCAGTAATTCCTCCCGTAGCTTTAACTTCCTTTACTGCAGCGGCGATTGCCAAGGCCAACCCTAATAAAGTAGCTCTTACCGGTCTATTTTTAGGAGCTGCTGGATTACTTCTTCCTTATATGTTTATATACAATCCAGTATTATTGATGATTAATTTTAATTGGAGTAACTACCTTTCTTCGGTTTTTTGTGTGATGATCGGGCTTTATTCTATTTCTATTGCTATAATCGGTTTTTTAAAAGCACCCTTATGGTTATTAGAAAGAACTATATTTATTTTGGCAGCGATTTTACTAATTACTTCCAGTTTTAAATTGAGAATTATAGGATTGGTCATCTTTGGAGCAGTGTTATATTTCCATCTGTTTAGATCAAAACAGAAGAGTCTATGAAAGATAAAGAGGTGTAGATAAAGTGGGTATTAAAGAAAAAATAAAAAGACTTGCGCAAGATGCAGAAAAGAGAGTGATACAACTTAGACGTGAATTGCATCAATATCCAGAATTAGCCTTTAAAGAAGAGCGGACCGCTCAATTGATAAGCAAAGAGCTTCATCGTTGTGGTGTTGAAGTTCATTCTAATTATGCCGATACTACTGCAGTTGTTGGCGTAATAATAGGGGATAAGCCTGGTCCTACCCGGGCCTTAAGGGCAGATATAGATGCTCTAGCTATAAATGAAGATACTGGTTTACCTTTTTCCTCTAAAATTAAGGGGCGGATGCATGCCTGTGGTCATGATGTGCATACTGCAATTTTATTGGGTGTGGCTAATTTATTGCCACGATTAAAATCTGATTTATCGGGGAAAATAGTCTTGATCTTCCAACCGGCAGAAGAAGGTAGTGCCGGCGCAAAGGTCTTGATCGATCATGGTCTAATAGAAGAATTTGGCATCAAAATGATTTTTGGCCATCATGTTTGGCCCGATTTACCCTTAGGAGCCTTTGGCATTCGTTCTGGTGTTCTTACTAGTCGATCTGATAGAGTAATTATCGAAATTAATGGTAAAGGTGCTCATGTAGCAAAACCCAATAAGGCTATTGATCCGATAGTAGTTGCTTCTTATTTAATTTTGGCTTATCAAGAATTAGTTTCAAAAGAAATATCCCCTTTAGATCATATAGCTTTTGGTTTTGGAAATATTCAGGCGGGGGATGCTTATAATGCTATTCCAGAGAAAGCTATTCTTAAAGGGACGGTGCGAACTTTTGACATAAAAACTCAAGATTATGCTGAACGACGTATAAGAGAGATTTTAAACGGTGTGGCAAGTACATTTAGAGCTAAGGGAAAATTAGATTATAAACGTCTCTATCCTTCAGTAGTTAATCATCCTTTACTTACTTTAGAAGTTACTGAATGGGCCAAAAAGATTTTGGAAGAAAAAAATATAATTAAACTATCTAAACCTTTAATGATAGCTGAAGACTTTTCTTTCTACTCCCAAAAAATTCCAAGTTTTTTCGGCTTGTTGGGGGTAGGGGGCGAATATGATATACATAATTCCCATTTTGTACCAGATGAATCTATTTTAATTCAGGCAGTAATTTGGAGTACTTATTTAGCACTGAAGAGTTCCGAAGTAGATTAATGGGAAATGGTAGTCATTAATCTACTGTTTCAATACCGTTTTTAATTTATGGTAAAATAGATGATCAATGCTTTCTGGAGCAAACTTATTTTTCCTAAGGACGTTTTTTTTATTTACAAAAGTGCCTCTATCTCCTTAATGCCGATTTCTTCCTTGGAGATAAAAGGTTCGGCAAACTCTGTGCCAACAAGGTTTCCCCAGTAACGGTTAGAATTTAAAACCCATTCAAATAGCTGATGCCCTTCGGGAGAAGGCCCGAATTGGGATTCATAGCACCTGATAGTTTCTATCTTCATCTCCATCACCTTGGTTATATCCATAACAAAAGAAGGTTTGAAATTTAGCTTTAGATGAGACGCAATATAATAATATACTTTTTTTACATAAAAGGGCCTGCCCTGCATCTCTGTTTTGGTGAGTTTTCCGTAGAAACGGGCTGCATCACAGATTTTTGAGGCAGCAACATGGTCCGGATGGGCATCTATCCAGTAAGGGGCAAAAAGGATATCCGGCTGAATTTTTCTGATGACTTCAGCTAATTCCTGGCGCGCTTCTATTTCATCCTGAAGATATCGATTGGGAAAATCAAGAGTAATCCTCTCATCAATCCCCAATATCCTGCTTGATTTTACACTCTCTTTTTTTCTGGTCTCCGGATCCCCGTGAGGAGTGGGCTCCCCATCAGTTAAATCCACGATAGTTACTTGATGTCCTGCTTCGGTAAATTTTAGTATAGAACCGCCCATTCCCAATTCCACATCATCGGGATGAGGGCCGACAGCTAATATATTCAGCATTTTTTCACCTCACTATCTATAATTTTTTGGTAATACTTTAATCTTGTTTCGGGATTATCCAGATAATTACCAAAAGTACGGTCTTTATCTTTATAGATCATACTCACCGGCAGCTCTTTTATAGTCAGACGGTTTTTATAGGCCTGAATCCAAAGTTGAAGGGGGAGGCCGTATCCCTTTTCGGTTAATCCTAATTTTTTCAAGCCTTCCACCCGATATACTTTAAACCCGCAGAAAGAATCGGTTAATCCGTAGCCGGTTATCTCATTAATTAGCCCGGTGATTTTACGATTAATTGTATATCGGTCTTCGGGCGGAGCATCAATCTGTTTTTGGGAAGAAAGATAACGAGAACCGGAAACTATATCAAACTTCCCTTTTTTAATTTCTTTAAAGAATTGAGGGATTAATTCCGGCTCATGTTGTTCATCACAATCTAAAGTCAAAAGATATTGGTAATTGTTATCCTGGGCAAAATTAATTCCGTCAATCAAAGATTTGCCGTATCCTTCGTTTTCCGGGTGATTTATAATGATAACTTTCCCTTTGAGTTTAGCACAAGAGGCAATCTCTTCAATAATATCTTTGCTCTCATCGGTAGAGCCATCATTAATTACTAACAGGTCTTCTGTTGAGTATTTTCTTACTTCTCTTAAAACATTAAAAATGTGTTTTTGTTCATTATAGATAGGGATAAGAATAAGGCTTTCTGTTTTGGATTGATTATTTATCATATTGTTCATATAAAATATTTTCCTCATATAATTTAATTATGTATCCTTGTTTGTTATTTGGTTAGCTGGTTACCTAGTTGGAGTTACCCTATTAGTCAGTTAGGCGGTTGACCAGTTAGAATTAATTCACCAATTCACCAATTGACCAATTATAATAGTCATTAGTATTAAATACAGGCTTTCAGTTGACAGTTTTCGGTTATCAGTCTGCTTTATTCGCAATGACAAAATACATTGTTTTTTTGTAGGGGGCGGATTCATCCGCCCCGGGTTTTCAGACACCTTCTTTTAACGGGTTCGATTAATCGGACCCCTACCTTAATTCAGAGACAGGCGGGCATTTACTCTTAAAAACAGGTAACGCCTGTCCTATAATTTTATCTATATCTCAATCATATAACTAGTTAACCAAGTAACCAATTAACTAACTAACTAATACTAAACGCTATACGCTCCGCGTTAGTTTATATTTCTCCCACTACTGCCCTGGCGATAGAAAAGGAGTGATCATTTATTCTTTTAAGGATATTGATTAGATCCAAATGAACACCACTGGTCTTTTGGGAAAGTTCTATCCCTACATTTAATCGGTTGATATGAGTCTTGCGCAAAGTTATTTCCAGGGAATCGATGTATTCTTTATGGTCGATTACTTTTTGAGCCATTCTTTGATCCTGGAGAGCGAAAGCCCCGATAGCATTTCGAAGGTTGTTGTAAACCTCTTGATGCATATTTTTAATCTCTTCTACACCTTTTTCAGAAAATACCAGACTGTGGTCTATCTTTTTTTCCACCAAAGGAATCAGATTTTTATCTATTAAATCTCCGATATGTTCCAGGTCATCGACAATGTACAATAACCTAAATACTTCTTTAGAATGTTCTTCAGAGAGGGTTTCAAAACTTATCCTGGTTAAATATTTAGTTATCTCTCGAGAAAGATTATCCACGACCATATCTTGTGCGCTTATTTCATCCAGCAATCTTTCATCATTGTCGGTAAATACCTTCATAACCCCCAGGACCATCTCCTCTACAGCATTGGAAATTCGCAATATCTCCTTGCTGGCCAGATAGAAGGCAATCTCCGGGGTTCCAAGGGCGCCCGAGTCTAAGAATTTAGGTTTTTGCAAGACCTCCACCTCTTCTGTTTGGGGAATAATCTTTTCTAAAAATTTAGCAAATTTTTCAGTAAAAGGGAGAAAAATCAAGGCATTACCCACGATGATTAAGGCATGAGCATTAGCAATTTGTCGGGGCAGGTTTGCCGAAGACTTCTGTATCAGAAGAATTATATAGGGAGTGAGTAAGAAAAATACGATAACGCCTACCAGTTTAAATAATAAGTTTGCTAAAGTCACCCTTTTTGCACTTCGGGAAGCTCCGATGCCGGCAAAAAGGACGGTGGAACAGGAACCCAAATGTGAGCCCAAAATTATCGGAATAGCCAGATTTAGAGATATCAAACCTTGCATAGCCAGAGAAATAGTTAAACCCATAGTGGCGGTACTGCTTTGAATTACACTGGTAAGTAAGGCAGAGGCGAGTAAGGCCAACAAAGGAATATGTTCTAAATTAGTCAATGTTTCTTTAAAGAGGGTGTGATCTTTAAGGGGAGAGACTGACTCGGACATCACCTTCATTCCCAAAAAGATAAAACCTATACCCAACAAGATATTGCCTATAAATCTTTGTTTTCTTTTTCTCCCTAAGAGTTTTAAGCCAAATCCAAGAACAATTATTAAGAGGGCATAGTCAGATACTTTAAAGGCAATTATCTGGGCGGTAAGAGTTGTTCCCATACTGGTTCCCAGTAAGATACCAAGAGTCTGACTTAAACTCATAATTCCGGTATTTACCAGGCTTACCAATAGGGTAGAAGCTGCGGTACTGCTCTGAATAGTAAAAGTAATAATAATGCCGGTTAATAAGGCGATTAATTTATTCCTGGACAGGCTACTCAGGATCTGTTTTAGTTTATTACCGAAGGTATTCTTTAAGCCTTCACTGGTAATTTGCATCCCATATAAGAAGAGAGCCAGACCACCGATTAAACCCATTAGAACAAAAAACATGTTATACTCCCAAATGAAATTCTAAATATATTTTATAGAACAACCTAAATCAAACAAAAACAGTATACAGTATATAGTGAAGAAGCCAGGATACAGAATCCGATTCTCTTTATCTCTTTATCTAAAAACTGAAAACTGTCAACTTGCATTTAACGCTAACTACTAATTTATGTCAGCTTTTTATATAATACCTCGAAAGAATAAATTTGTAAATTTAAATTTAAATGGTTCACTTTTAAAATGCAACTGACATTTATTATTTGAGTCCAATACAGTTACAACATTGGAGGACCTTTATTATTTAATAAATTACTAAAATATTCAATAGGAGTCAAAAGATTCAGTCCCCTATAGGGTCGATAGAAGTTATCCTCAATCATACAATCATATAATATTTCATTAATCTTGCCTGTTTGGACTGAAAATACTTATAAATAATTACCTTTAAACGTTTTTTCACAACCCAAAAGATTTAAAATATAAGCTTTTACCGAAGAGCAATACCTTATATTAGGATGAGTGAAAATTTTTCATTGGTGCTCTTTTGATATAAGATAAAAAATTATAAAAAAAATTTGACAGTAATGACAGATTATTATATTATAAAAACAACATATCAGATGTTCAGATGTTCAGAACACATAATTTAAAACCAAAATAATATAGGAAGGATATATATAATGAAAGATAATAGGTTAAAAAGATTATTAAATAACGGTGAAGTAGTGATAGGAACAATGCTTCAAGAGTTAAGAACGCCAGCAATCCCTCTCCTTCTTGCTGACGTTGGATTTGATTTTTTATTTATTGATATGGAACATGGTGCTCACAATATGGAGTCTGTTGCAGATTTATTAAAGATTATTCGATTAACCGGGATGACTCCTTTGGTTCGGGTTCCAGACCTCCAGTATCATCTTATCGCACGTTGTCTTGATGCTGGGGCACAGGGAATTATGGTCCCAAGAGTTGAAACAAGGGAGCAAGTTGAGAAAATTGTAAAATATGCAAAATACCCTCCATTAGGAGAAAGGGGATGTTCAATTAATAAAGGACATAATGATTATAAAGCCGAAGCCCTTATTCCTTTTGTTCAAAAAGCGAATAAGGAGAATTTTATTATTGTTCAGATAGAAAGAAAAAAGGCTATTGATAATATAGATTCCCTACTTTCTGTTGAGGGCGTTAATGCTGCCATTCTTGGTCCAAACGATCTTGCAGTTTCTTGTGGTATTTCTAATGATCTTGATAATCCTATTATGTCAGATGCCATTCAAAAAGTTGTTGATGCAGGGAGAAAATATGGGGTATATACAGGCATGCATATTGGAGGTTTACAAAAACTTAAAGAATGGATGACTAAAGGAATGAAGATAATTACCTATCAGACAGATCTTGGATTTATAAAACAATCATCATCCAGTGGCCTTAAAGAACTAAGAGAATGTGCTCAAGATTTGACGAAAAATAATTAATTTAAATTTAAAGGGTTGTGTGATTTATGGAAAAAATATTAATAAAGAACGGACTTGTAGTAACTAAAGATTCAAATAATTCTATTTTAAGAGATGGCGTTGTATATATAGAAAATAATATTATAAAATGGATAGACAAAGCAGATAAGATTGATTTAGCTAAATATGAAAAAGGCAGCAAAATAATAGATGCCTCAGGAAAGATTGTATCCCCGGGCTTTATCAGTTTGCACAACCATTTGTATAGCGCTGTTGTACGGAGTATACCTTTTTCAGGTTTTGATGATTCTGATTTTTCTTTTATATCCTGGATGGAGAGATTTTGGTACCCTATGTTGGAAGATCGGGTCACCAAAGAACAGATGTATATTGGTTCTCTTACAAGTATAATCGGCAATATACGGAGCGGAATAACTACAACTACAGATACAGCAGAAGGCTCTTATGCTCTACCAGGAGCTCTTAATGCAGTGTATCAAGCCGCTCTTGAATCCGGGATAAGAGCAGTTCTTTCCTTTGAAACCACAGGCAGAATAAGCAAAGAGAATCAAGAACTAGGGTTGCAGGAAAACATTGATTTTATAAAAAAGATAAACCCGAAGAAAGGAAGAATAAAAGCAAGAATAGGTGTACATACCACTTTTTCTTGTCCCACCGAATTACTTATTCAAGTGAGAAATGAGGCGGATAAACTTGGGTGTGGAATAATGATGCATATGGCTGATGACAGGTGGCATGTTTACGATTCAACCAGAAAGTATGGAAAACGTCCAACAAGGTATTTAGAGGAAATAAATTTTTTGGGACCAGATGTTCTTCTCTTCCATTGTAGTTATCTAAACCCTCTTAAGGACCCCGAAATATTTAAAGCCCACGATGTAAAAATTGCCCATAATGCTGAGTCTAATGCAATATTTGGATTTTGGCCTGATATGATCCCTTTTATTAAGGAGGGAGTTATTGTTGGATTAGGGACTGATGGCCAGACCCATTCTATGTTTGAAATAATGAGAACTGCGCAGATGATTCACAGAATCAAATATGAGGATCTTGAACTTTTACCCGATTCTCAACTTCTTAGCATGGCTACAATCGAGGGGGCAAAAGCGGTGCTTATGGAAAATGAGATAGGGTCTCTGGAACCGGGTAAAAAAGCAGATATTATTTTAATAAAAAAGAAAGGAGCAGTTCCTGTATTTGAGGCGAATGTCGAGAATTATATAGTAAGTACCTGTGAGCGATCAGATGTTGATACAGTTATTATAGATGGAAAAGTTATTCTGGAAAAGGGTAAATTCCTAAATCTTGACGAAGAATCCGTATATCAGGATTGCAGAAAAGAGGCTATTAAATTGTGGGAGAAAAATAATTGGCCATTACCGTAATTGATTTGTGTTTATTGCAGACCATGGCAAGAGTAGATGAAAAAGAAGGGAGGTAAATTTTAAAGAAAAAAGAATTTTTTAGCTATTTTTAAAGACAAAAGCGATAGATATAAATTTAAGGAGGGAAAAATGAAAAATTTAAGTAGAGTATTTTTAAGTTTGTTTTTAGTTTTGATTATATTGCTTGGAACAATATCTTTTGTTTCAGCAGAAAAGAAGTTAGTAATGACTATGGTAACCAACCAATCTGGTCTTGGAGATCAGGCTTTTAACGATGCAGCCTGGGCCGGCTTAATAATGGCTGAAGAAAAATTAGGGATTGAAAAAAAAGTATTAGAATCAAGAGAGCAGGCTCAGTATGTCCCTAATTTTAGTACCCTGGCTGAGCAAAAAGTCGATCTAATTATTGCAGTTGGTTTTATGATGAAAGATGCATTGGCAGAAGTAGCAGAATTATTTCCTGAATCCAATTTTGGCATAGTTGATGGGACAGTAGATGCTCCCAACGTTGCTTGTCTACTTTTTAAAGAGAATGAGGGTGCATTTCTGGTAGGGGCAATTGCTGCCAAGATGACTAAATCAGGAATTGTGGGCTTTGTAGGAGGTATGGAAACCCCTATTACTAAAAAGTTTGAGGCGGGTTATAGGGCCGGGGTTATGACTGCTAATCCTGATGTAAAAGTTTTAGTATCCTATACCGGTACTTTTGCTGATCCTGCTAAAGGAGAAGAAATGGCCACTGCTCAATATGACCAAGGAGCAGACGTAGTGTTTCAAGTAGCAGGTATGACTGGCTTAGGGGTCATAAATGCTGCTAAGAAGAAGAACAAATATGTAATTGGAGTAGACAGAGACCAAAATTATTTAGCTCCAGATAACGTAATTACTTCTATGATTAAACGAGTTGATATTGCAGTTTTTAATGCTGCAAAGATGGTGAAAGAAGGAAACTTTAAAAGTGGAATTTACAGGTATGGAGTAGCAGAGGGAGGAATTGATATTGCTCCTACCACAGGGAAACTCGTTCCAAAAGAAATTCTTGACTATGTTAATATGTTAAAACAGATGATAATTGAAGAGAAAATTGATCCACCTACTACTTTAGATGAATTAGAAAAATTTACACCACCTGAAATTTAATTGATTGTTTGAAACCGGCTTAATTGCTTTTAGTAATTAAGCCGGCGTGTCTTATTTCATAATATCGAGGTATAGATATGTTCCCCATCGTAAAAATGGAAAATATTGTAAAAAGATTTCCTTTAGTCTGTGCTAATGATCATATTAATTTTGAAGTTAAAAAAGGAGAGATACATTGCTTATTAGGGGAAAATGGTGCAGGCAAAACGACTTTAATGAATATCCTTTATGGCCTTTATGGTTGCGACGAAGGGAAGATATTTATTAAAGGGGAAGAAGTTTGCTTTAATGGGCCTTCTGATGCCATAAAAAAAGGAATTGGGATGGTACACCAGCATTTTATGTTGATACCGGTTTTTACTATAATTGAAAACCTCATTTTAGGAGCTGAACCAACCAAAAGAATTTCTTTAGATATAAAAAAAGCGGAAGAAGAGATAACTGCATTGTCTCAAAAGTACCAATTAAATATAGATCCTCAAGCCTATGTGATGAATATTTCAGTAGGTATGCAGCAGAGAGCTGAAATATTAAAGCTTCTTTATCGAGGAGCAAAAATAATGATTTTCGATGAACCTACAGCCATACTTACTCCTCAAAAAGTAAAGGAACTTTACAAGATAATGAATTTTTTAAGGGAAAGCGGCCATACTATAATATTCATTACTCATAAATTAAAAGAAGTAATGGATATTTCGGATAGAGTTACTGTTTTAAGGGATGGTAAGGTAGTTGATACTATAGAGACTTCTAACACCAATTCTTCTAAGTTGGCCAAAATGATGGTGGGGAGAGAAGTTTTATTTCGGACGGAGAAGCCGAAAAAGAAAGTAGGCAAGACCGTTTTGGAAGTAAAAGATATTTTTGCGAAAAACCAAAGGGGTTTGCCGGCATTACGGGGGTTGAATTTAGAAGTTTCTGAAGGTGAGATAGTAGGTATTGCCGGAATAGATGGCAATGGGCAGACAGAATTAGTAGAGGTTTTAACTGGATTAAGAAAAGTAGATGACGGAAAGATAATTATCAACGGGGAAGATTTGACTAATAAAGAAACCCGAGAATTTTTTACTAGGGGGAGAATCGCTCATATACCCGAAGACAGACTCTTAAGAGGATTGATCGTCGATTTTCCTCTTTACGAGAATTTTATTTTAGGATTACAAGATAATAAACCCTTTGCCAAGGGGATTTTTCTTGATATTATTAAGGTTAAGGAATTTTCTCAGGAATTATTATATAAATATGATATCCGGGGCTCTAATATAGAAGCCTTGGCTGATACCCTTTCTGGGGGCAATCAACAGAAGGTAGTTATTGCCCGAGAACTGCAAAGAAACCCAAAATTAATTATTGCCTCTCAGCCAACTCGAGGATTGGATGTGGGGGCAACTGAATTTGTGCATCAACAAATAATCAAACAGAGTAAAGAAGGAAAAGCTATTTTATTGATTTCATTAGAATTATCAGAAATTATGAATTTAAGTGATAGGATAATAGTCATTTACGAAGGAAAGTTTCGGGGAGAATTTAATGCACAAACTGCCAATGAAGGAGAAATAGGATTAATGATGGCTGGAGGAGGAGTCTCGGTAAATAAAAATGGAAAAGAATAATTTGAAACAGATAATATTTAAAAATGAAGGATTTTTCCCTTTTATGAAAGCTTTTATTGCCATAATATTTGCACTTATTATGGGAGGTATTATTTTGTTGCTTATGGGAAACAATCCGATTGAGGCATATTCTGCTCTTGTGCAAGGTGCCTTTGGCAGTAAAAGATGTTTTGCAGAGACCCTTCTTTCTACTACTCCCCTTATATTCGGTGGACTGGCTTTTGCTTTGGCCTATCGGTGTGGACTTTTTAACATGGGCGTAGAAGGGCAAATAGCTATGGGAGGAATGGCGGCTGCCTTTCTCGGATATTCAATAACCGGTTTACCTCCAATTCTTCATGTTCCCACAGTCCTAATCGGGGCCGCTCTGACGGGGGCAGTATGGGGAATTGGTCCGGGTTTTTTAAAGGCACGTTTTGGGGTGCACGAAGTAATAAGTACTATAATGTTAAATTATATTGCCTTCAAGATAACAGGATATATGGTATCTGCAAAAGGACCCATGAAAGATCTTATGGATGAAATGCCTGCCTCTCCTCGGATATTAAATTCTGCTAAAATAACAAGAATTTGGAAGGGTACCCGCCTTCATTGGGGTATCTTCTTAGCCCTTATTCTAGTTGTTGTAGTTTATTATATACTTTTCAAGACCAGGTTAGGATACAAGATCAGGGCGGTAGGGAAAAATAGATTTGCTGCTGAGACGGTAGGGATCAGTGTTCCCCGTCATTTTGTCATTACTATGATGTTAAGCGGTTTGTTAGGGGGGCTTGCTGGTGGAGTAGAGATATGTGGAGTTCACTATCGACTTTTAGCTGCTTTTTCTCCCGGATATGGTTTTGACTCTATTGCTGTTGCTCTATTAGGAATGCTTCATCCTTTCGGGATAATTTTTTCGGCCTTTTTATTCGGTATTTTACGAAGCGGAGCAATTTTAATGCAAGCAGTGGCGGGTGTAAGTAAAGATATGGTTCAGGTAATTTCAGCAATCATTATTTTCTTTATGGGAATGAGTGGGCCCTTAGGGAAAATTTTTACAGAAAAGTTTACGAAGGAAAAAGGTGGAAATGTTAGAAAAAATATTTAATATATCAATCTTTGCCTCTACTTTACGGATTGCCACACCTATTCTTTTAGCTTCTTTAGGAGGTGTTATTACTGAACGATCCGGAGTAATTAACATCGGACTCGAAGGGATGATGTTAATGGGGGCTTTTGGGGCAGCAACCGGTTCTTATTTTTACGGCCCTTGGGTAGGAATGTTAATTGGTATTTCCATCGGTGGATTGATGGGATTGATTCATGCCTTTATGAGTGTCACTGTTAAGGCAAATCAAATAATAAGTGCAACTGCAATTAATATTTTTGCAGTTGGCTTTCCCAATATCATGATTCCGATATTATGGCCCGGATACCATGGTATAAGTCCTGTAGTTCCCGTGATTAGAGATATAAAACTTCCTTTAATTGCGAATCTACCGATAGTTGGGCCCATAATAGGCAATCAGAATCCCATTGTATACATTGCTTTGATACTGGTACCTATAATGAATTATTTTCTTTTTAGAACTCCGTTGGGTTTGCGAATTAGGTCAGTAGGAGAAAACCCCAGAGCTGCGGATACGTTAGGTATTAACGTAGCAAAGATGCGTTATATTGCGGTTATTACAAGTGGTTTTTTAGCCGGTCTGGGTGGGGCATTTCTCTCCATCGGTTATCAATCTCAATTTTCCAATGCTATGACCCAGGGGAGAGGGTTTATCGGTCTTGCGGCTATGATATTCGGGAGATGGAGTCCTGTTGGTGCTTTTCTTTCCTGCCTACTTTTTGGTTTTGCAGATGCCTTTCAAGCTGCAGCTCAATCTGCAGGGGTGCCCATTCCTCCCGAGATTCTTCTTGCTACCCCTTATATATTGACTTTGATTGCCCTTGTCGGACTAATTGGTAAAAGGGCAATAGGTCCTGCTGCAAGCGGGAAACCATATGAGAAGAGGTAAAAAAATGTATGATATTCATATAAAATGTTTATATGCAATTACAATGGATAAAGAAAAGAGAATATTTCCAAAAGGTTCAATTCTTATAAAGGATGGCATTATAGAATATATAGGGAAAGAAGTAAAGGCGAAAGCAAAAAAAACTATAGAAGGTGAAAAATATATAGCATTACCTGGTTTAATTAATTGTCATACCCACGTTTATCAGTCTCTAATTGAGGGGATAGGTTATGATATGCACTTTAATCCATGGAATATTTTATTTTTACTTCCTCTTGTTTCTCATATTGGACCGGAGCATGCAAGTGCAAGCGCAGAAATTGCTGCTTTGGAGATGATAAAGAGTGGTACAACAGCATTTTCAGATCACTGGTATTTGCATACAGATTTTTCAAACATTGATAAGGTTGCCCAAGTTTTTTATCAATCTGGATTAAGAAATCATAGTGTATTCGGTTTTTTAAATGAGAGTTTTGCAGGTTGGAAAAAAAATACTGATACGGAAATGGTAAGGAGCGAGAAGGCGCTTATGGATGCTGCCAGAAGTTTTATAAAAAACTGGCATAAAAAAGGAAGAACCATTGTGGCTTTAGGTCCCGGGTCAACAGAAGATGTGAGCCGAGATTTTTTTAAAAAAATAATTGTTCTTGCAAAAGAAATGGATGTATCGGTTGTAACACATATAGCCGGATGGGTAGAAATAGTCTCTACTTCTTTGAAAAAATATAAGATGCGTGATTTAGAGTATGCCCATTCTCTTGGTTTTACTGGAAAAAATGCAATTGCTATTCATTGTGTATGGCTGAATGCTGAAGAAATGAATATAATTGCTAATACGGAAACAAAGGTGGTTCATTGTCCTGTAGCTAATATGCATCTTGGATATGGGATTGCTCCAATAAGCGAGATGTTTTTCAGGGGGATAACCGTTGGGCTTGGTACGGACGGGGCGGCCAGTTATACCTACGATATGTTTGAAATTGGAAAAACAGCTGCTATGTTGGGGAAAGTTAAAAATTTGGATGCAGAAGCGATAACTGCGGAAAAAGTTTTAGAGATGCTTACTATTGACGGAGCGAAAGTTTTAGGGATGGATTCTTTCACTGGTTCAATAGAGAAAGGAAAACGGGCTGATATAATTCTTGTTGATTTGGATAATCCACATCTTATGTTAGGCGGAAAGCCTGTTCCAAAAATTGTGTATAGTGCAAAGGGTAATGATGTTGTGACAAGTATAATTGATGGTAAAATAATTATGGAAAATCGAAAAGTTTTAACAATGGATGAGAAAAGTATACTTGTTAAGGCAAAGAGGATGCAGGATGATCTTATTGAAAAAGCGGGAGAAAAAACAAAAATTCTTTTGCGTACTAATTGGCCTACCAGGGGGAAAGCTAGTTGGAGGATGAATTGAAATATGTCAAGATTTCATAGATTATTGAGAATTAATTTAAGCAATAAAACTTATATTGAAGAAGATATTCCTTTAGAATACGAAAAGAAATTTATTGGAGGCAAAGGAATTGGAACTAAATATCTTGTGAAAGAGTTGAAACCCTATATTGATCCTTTGGGGCCCGAAAATAAGTTTATAATTGCTACCGGACCATTAAACGGAACATCTGCCCCAGCGTCTTCTCGATACGAGATAATTACCAAATCACCGTTAACCGGAATTTATCTCGATTGTAACTCCGGAGGACATTTTGCTCAAGAAGTAAAAGCGACCGGTTTTGATATTTTCATAATCGAAGGGATTTCAGAAAAACCTGTAATTATTTCTATTAATAATAATCAAGTTTCTTTTATTGAGGCGAGTGATGTCTGGGGAATGCGTGTCTATGATACAGAAAATTACGTTAAAAAAATCCTTAAAGACCCTGCTGTAAGGGTGATGTCTATTGGCCCTGCCGGGGAAAATCTTGTGCGGTTTGCCAGTGTTTCCAGTGATTATTCAAGGCAGGCTGCTCGTGGTGGAAGTGGTGCAGTTTTAGGTTCAAAAAAAGTTAAGGCAATAGCGGTTAAAGGGACGCGGGATATTCCCATAGCAAACTTTAGCTCATTTCTTCTTTTGGTTAAGAAGGCGCGAGAGGTTATTTTTAATAATCCATGGGTTCCGGATCAGCGAAAATATGGCACTCCCAGGACGGTAACTCCGGTAAATGCAAATGGATTGCTGCCCGTAAATAATTTTACCGAAGGGGCAGTAGAATCTGTTGCTTCTATAGATGAGTTTGCGGTGGAAGCGTTGGATGGTAAGAGATTGTCCTGCGGTGAATGCCCTGTTGCGTGTGCAAAAGGGTACAATAGAGGAAAATTTGCCATAGAAGGTCCGGAGTATGAAACAATAGCTCTTTTGGGTCCGAATATCGGAGTTTTAGATCTTAATGAAATTGCCGAGTTTAATTATTATTGTAACCAATATGGACTTGATACTATGTCTACAGGAGCATTAATTGGAGCGCTTCTTGCTTCTGGCAAGATTAAAATTGCGGGAGAGGAGAAAAAAAAGCAGACAATCATTAAACTCCTCAATCAGATATCTTATCGGGAAGGAGTGGGTGATGTCCTGGCTGAGGGGTTACGATTTGTAGGTAAAAAATGGGGTATTTCTTATTTAATGCCAGAGGTAAAAGGACTTGGTATCCCCGCTTATGATCCAAGATGTTCTGATGGGACAGCACTGGTATATATGACTGCTGACAGAGGGGCTTGCCATTTAAGATCATGGCCTTTGGGGAGAGAACTGGCATCGATCTGGGGAAAAGATGATCTTAATAAAAAAATAGATTTCATAAGGAATCAGCAGGACGAAAAGGCTGCTGAAGAAAGCTTGATTGTTTGTCAGTTTGCTTACGGAATAGGATTGTTAAATGAGATTCTTCCGGAAATGGTAAATGAAGCTACAGGTGAGGATTGGGATCTTGCTAAAATGAAAATAGCAGGAGAAAGAATTTGGAATCTTTCAAAATTATTTAATATTAAAGAGGGTATGTCTAGAAAGGATGATTATCTTCCAGAGAAGTTTGCCGTAGAAGGTATAAAATCGGGACCTCTGAAAGGCAAAGTAATAAGTAGAGAAAAACAGGATTTTATGCTTGATAAATATTATGAACTGCGCGGATGGACTAAAAAAGGGGTTCCCACGCCTGAAACCCTAAAAAGATTGGGCATAGAGGAAGAGATATGAGTTTTATAAAAGTGGATAAAAGTTTGTGTACTGGTTGTCGTATTTGTGAGGCAGCCTGCTCTATAGCAAAAGAAAAAGTAATAAATAGGGCTAAAAGTAGAATTCATATATACCGAAGTGATATTTTAGAGCTTGTTGATCGTGTATGTATTCAATGTTCCAAACCTGTTTGTTTGTCGGCATGCCCTCATGGTGCAATTTATAAGAAGGGAAACAGTGTTCGAGTAAATAAAGCGAAATGTAATGGGTGTGGTGAGTGTACAAAAGTATGTGATCGATTGTTTCTTTCCCCAGAAGGTGATAAAGTCTTAATGTGTGATCAGTGTGGTGCCTGCGTGTTAAAATGTCCAGAAAATGCTTTAAAAATTGTGTAAATAAAGGGGGAAATTATGTCAAATATCTCTATAGATTTTCTTGGTTTTACACTGAAAAACCCACTTATGCTTACCGAAGGTCCTCTTTCGGGTTCTTTTGAACTCATAGAAAAGGCTTCGAAGTTTGAGATTGGGATGATTTTTACCAAGGGTATTAGGCCTGAACATATAAAATCACCGGTACCATATATTCGAAAGTACGAGAGAAGTCTTATTAATGCAGATTGGTCAGATATAGGTTTTAAAGAATGGATAAGAACGATAAATTCTCTCCAAATAGATACACCGATAGTAACTAGTATTGCAAAAAATTATGTAAACCCTGATACGGCTGTAGAGATGGCAGTTGAACTGGTAAAGGCGGGCTCAAAGATAGTGTCTTTCGTAGATTATGATCCAGCACAATTGGTTGAGACGGTAAAGAAAGCAAGGCCTTTAATTAAAGTACCAATTATGGTAAAGTTGCCGCCGTTTCTTCTTAATTTGGAAGAAGCTTTAAAGAATTTGGTTTCTGCCGGGGTAGATGCTATTGCAGCGATGGATTCTATAGGACCCGTTCTTTCTATTGATATCAAAACTGGCGAACCGGTTATGGGGAGCAAGGATGGAAGTGCTTATCTATCGGGGAAATGCATTCTTCCAGTTACTTTGAAATATATTTATGAGATTTCGAGATTTGTAGATGTGCCGGTGGTTGGTGTTGGTGGTGTTACTGATTACAAATCAGCAATCCAAATGATTATGGCTGGTGCGACCGGAGTTGGAATGGTTACTGCACCTTTACTTGGAGGTTTTGATGTATTCAATAAGGTAGTTTTTGGCATTAAAGAATACATTAAAGAGAGGGGTTTAGAAAAAGTTGGAGAGCTCAGAGGGTTAACACACCGAAGGGTTAAAGAGAGGGATACGTTTATAAATTTAAAAGCGGGAATAAATCAAGCAAAGTGTACTTCTTGTGGGCTATGCGATAGAGTTTGTTACTCTAATGCAATTATTATAGAAGATGAAAAATATCAAATTGTAAAAGAAAAGTGTGTGGGTTGCGGGCTTTGTGCAAGTGTTTGTTCTTCTAATTCAATAACTTTTAACGGAAAGGTATAAGATGATAAACAAAAAACTTAGTGAAAAAGAATTAATTGAGACTGCGTCTAAAATGAGATTTTATTCATTATTAAGTATTCATGCTGCTGGATCCGGGCATCCAGGTGGTTCGCTTTCGATTATGGATATAACCGCTGCATTGTACCTTAATGTTGCGAATCTTGATCCTGAAAATCCTGAATGGAAAGATAGAGACCGAATAATCTTTTCTGCGGGGCATAAAGCTCCTGCTCAATATGCAGGTCTTGCTCTTGCGGGATTTTTTAATATTGAAGATATGATTACTTTAAGGAAATTTAATAGTCCTTTTCAGGGACATCCACATGCACCTAACCTTGCGGGGATTGAGGTTTCAACTGGTTCGTTAGGACAGGGTCTGAGCATTGCATGTGGCATCGCTCTTTCAGGAAAACTTAAAAACAAGAAGTATCGAGTTTTTTGCATTATGGGTGATGGTGAACAGCAGGAAGGTAGTATATGGGAGGCCGCTATGGCTGCTGGCAATTTTTCACTCAATAACCTAGTGGGAATTATTGACAGAAATGGGCTTCAGATTGATGGTGAAGTAGATTCAATTATGAAAATATCTCCCTTGGATCAGAAATATCGGGCTTTTGGATGGGAGGTTATAGAAATAGACGGGCATAATATGAGAGAGATACTTAATGCCTTTGAGAAGGCATGTGAGTCGAAAAGTAAGCCTACCCTTATCATTGCAAATACCATAAAAGGTAAAGGGGTGTCATTTATGGAAAACAAGGTTGAGTGGCATGGGGTGGCAACTAAAGATGAGGAGGAGTTATTTAAAGCGCTGAATGATCTTTCGTATAACTATTTATCTAAAGATAAAATATTAGTTCTATTAAATAGAGCAAAAACTTTTTCTTTAGAGCAAAACAAAAAGCTCAATTTTGTCCTACCTAAATATTCAAAGGACTACTGGTGGAACAAAGAAAATTATATGAAAGTCGAGATGAAGCCAAACAGAAATGGATTTGGCGAGGGTATTGCACGAGTTGGAGAACACCCTAAGGTGATTACAATTCATGCTGATATTTCGAATTCTATCAAAATTACCGACTTTGAAAGGGCTGATCCAACTCGGGAAAACAGGGTAATTAATGCTGGGATAGCAGAACAAAATATGATGACAATAGCAGGTGGGCTTGCTCACGAGGGGTGGATACCTGTGGTTGGTACCTATGGAGTTTTTGCATCAGGTAGGCCATGGGATCAAATTAGGACAACTATTTGCTATGACAATCTTAATGTTAAGATTATAGGTGCTCATGGAGGAATTTCTGTAGGCCCTGATGGTGGGACACATCAGGCTCTGGAAGATATTTCGCTAATAACTGTGCTTCCTAATATGCATATGGGGATTCCTTGTGATGCAGAGGAAGCAAAAAAGATGACAGAATATATGGTACTAGAATTGCGGGGTCCCTGCTATTTAAGATTAGCCAGAGAAGCAACCCCGGTAGTTACTGATAAAAATACTCCATTTGAATTTGCTAAAGCAAATGTAGTTCGGTATCGCAAAAAAAGAGAGTTTTTTAAAGAAGCTTTCGATATTCAGATTGCAAAAGATTATAAGAATGAAGGAGAGGACCTTTCAATCGTAGTCTGTGGGCCGATACTTACTGAAGCAATGAGGGCCGCTTATGTTTTGAAAGAGGAATTTAAAATAGAATGCAGGATAATCAATATGCATACTGTAAAACCCATTGATGAAGATGCAATTATGAGAGCGGTTAGAGAAACTGGTGTAATTCTTACCTGTGAAGAACACCAAATAGGCGGGTTTGCAAATCTTGTTTCCGGGGTTGTCTGTAAAAATAAAAAGTACTCACTTCCTTTTATATTTGATTCGATTGGTATAAATGATAAATTTGGGGTATCCGGGAATATAAGAGAACTCTTTAATGCTTATGAGATATCTGCTGAGTTTATTGTGCAAAAAGCATTAAAGTGCCTAAAATATAAAATATAGGAGAGAATGCCTTGTTTGATGGTATAAAAAATTTAACTATTTCCGAAGCAGTTGCAGAGAAGTTACTCGAACAAATTTCAAAGGGTAAATTAATTTGGGGACAGAAGCTACCCCCTCAAAGAGAATTAGCAAAGATGTTAAATGTAGGAATTTCTTCTTTACGGGAGGGGTTGCAAATGCTCCAGGCTACTGGGTTTATTGAAGTTAAAAGAGGACAAGGAACTTATATAACGGAAAATTCCGCAAAGCCATTATCAAAAAATATTATTTTATCTCTAAATATCGATTCAAATTTTAAAAATTTAATGGAAGTTCGGAAAATACTGGAAGTAGATATAGCAATTTTATCAGCAAAAAAGGCAAAACCGAAAGATATAAAAAAGATGACTACATATCTGGAAAACTACGAAAAATTTCTAGCCAAAGATAACCTGAAAGCTTCAGAATACGATTTAAAATTTCATTTAGCTCTTGTTAGAAGTGTGGATAATCCCTTACTTTATAAAATTAGTTTAGCCATAAGAACATCTCTGAAGGAATTTATAGGGAGCATAGAACATACCAAAAAAGGATTAGATAATCACTGGAAGGTACTGGAAGCTATTAAAGCGAGAGATATAACCAAGACGAGGGATGCCATGAGAGCACTTCTTGAATTAACCGGACGCACCTATTTAAAAAAATATAATAAAATTGAAAAGGGAAAAAAACATGGACAAAATTTTATTGGATAGACCTCTGCACAAAGAAGCTCTTAATCTTCTAAAGAAAAATGTAGAAGTTATTGAAATCTACAATAATGACACAAAAACATTAGCAAAGAACTTGAGAGAGGTTGAAGGGGTTATCTGTTCCGCTGTTTTTAAGATTGGTAAAAAAGAGATAGAAAATTCGGAGAATCTTAAGGTGGTAGGCCGTCCTGGTGTGGGGTATGATAATGTAGATATTTCTGCTGCCACAAATATGGGTATACCAGTTGTTTATGCTCCTGATGGCCCTACTGAATCAGTTGCGGAACATGTATTTGGAATGATGATAATGTTGGCTAAAAAAATAGATGTAGTTGAGAAGGCTTTGAGAGCCAAAGGCGATTTCTTAATTAGAACTAAGGTAACAGGGATGGAGCTATATGGTAAAACAATTGGTTTAATTGGTGCAGGACGGATAGGGAAGAGAGTAGCAGAGATAGCAAAAAAAGCTTTTAATATGAATATTATTATCTTTGACCCATATCTTTCGGATTGTAAGGATTTTCTCAATGGAGAATTTTCTCAAGTAGAAAATTTATCCGAATTGCTAAGAAAATCAGATGTAATTTCAATACATATTCCATTTAATAAAAATACTGAAAAATTTATTGGTGAAAAAGAGTTTGATTTAATGAAAAATACCGCAATCTTTATTAATACTTCCCGCGGAGGAGTTGTAGACGAGAAAGCTCTTGTTGCCGCACTGAAGAATGGTAAGATTGCTGGTGCCGGTCTTGATGTTTTTGAGAAAGAGCCTCCAAATCCAGATAATCCACTGTTCAAATTGGAAAATACAGTGGTGACCCCACACCTGAGTAGTTTTACAGATGAAGGGAAATTAAAGATGGGGATGGATGTGGTAAAGGGGGTTCTGGATGTTTTAGAAGGAAGGAGACCTCAGTTTATTGTTAATCCCGAGGTGTGGGATAGTAGAAGAAGATGAGTGTAATAGAAGAAATAAAAAAGTTAATTGCTATACCAAGTGTGACCGGAGAGGAAGCTCTTATTGGTAAATACTTATATGAAAGATTTACAAATATGGGCTGTATTACCAGACTAATCGAGGTTGAAAAAGAACGTTTTAACATCTTTGCAGTCTTACCTGGAACAAAAAAGAATGATTTGGGTCTAATTTTTCATGGGCACATAGACACTATTCCGGCTTATAATATGAAATCCCCATTCACTCCTATAGCAAAAGATAATCATATATGGGGACGTGGATCTGTAGACCAGAAAGGCGGTATTGCTTCAGTGATATCTGCTTTTGAAAAAATAGTTTCCTCTAAAAGATCTTTAAAATATGGTGTTGGTTTTATTGGTGTTGTTGACGAAGAATCAGAACACAAGGGGAGTATGAATCTTAAAGATATCGGTATTAAAGCTAAATACGCTGTTGTTACCGAACCTACCGGGCTAAAACTTGGTATCGGGTGCAAAGGGACTGCACCAATAAAAATAACTATTAAAGGGAAAGCCAGCCACGGATGTAGACCCTGGCTGGGCGTAAACGCGATTGAATACGGGATGAAAATTGTTTCAGAGCTATTAGTAGAAGATTTACCTATATATAAGGTAAGGGACATTGACGAGGTAAAGGCAACTTTAAATCTTGGTTTAATAAGGGGAGGAGTGGCTTATAATATAGTGCCGGATGAATGTGTTTTTTGGTTCGATAGAAGACTCATACCTGGAGAAAATCAATTTCAGATATTAGATAACATTAAAAAGGAGGTTAAAAAATTTGAAGATTGTCACAATATTTCAGCTGTAGTTGAGATAGCACGACCTGATTGGAATTGGGAACCAATAAAAAAGAGGGGACTAAAGCCAGCTCTAACTGATATAGATTCGGAAGTTATTCAGGTTGTTAAAGTTTCCCATAGAGAAGTAATTGGCGATAATCCGACTTTATTTTTTACAGACGGATATAATGAAATGGACTTTTTGATCAATGATCTCGGGATTCCTACTGTTCAATATGGCCCGGGAGATTCTGGTTTGTGCCATACAGATGAGGAAAATATCGAGATTAATCAACTTATTAAGGCCTCTTTGGTTTATATAAAGATAATTAAGAATTTATGTGAGGATTATAATGAAAATTAAGCTTACCGTAAATGGAAAGGAATATTTGCCCCAAATTACAGATAAAGAAATGAGCCTTCTTTTTTATTTGAGAAATAATCTTAAATTATTATCTATAAAAAATGGGTGTAACGAAGGTTCTTGTGGCGCTTGTACAGTAATTATTGATGGAAAAGCCACACCTTCTTGTACAAAAAAAATGAAGGATATGGATGGAAAAAACATAATAACTCTTGAGGCATTAAGTACCAAAGAGACTATTCATCCTATTCAATATGCTTATATTAAAGAAGGCGCAGTTCAATGTGGATTTTGTACGCCTGGTATGATTATGAGTACCAAAGCTCTTTTAGATAAAAATAATAATCCGAGTGAAGAAGAAATTAAAAAAGCGCTTTCTCGTAATTTATGTAGATGTACAGGGTATATAAAAATTATAAAGGCAGTTCAAAAAGCAGCTGAGATGATTAGACAAGGAATAAAAGAAATTCCTAGAAAAGAAATTTATAATCAAGAAAAAAACGCTATCGGTAAATCAATTATCAGAGTAGATGGTCTTTCAAAAGTGACAGGAGAATTAAAATATGCTGATGATTTATATTTTGAAAATATGTTATTTACCAAAGTTTTAAGAAGCGAATATCCACATGCAAAAATATTAGATATAGATATCTCAGAAGCTTTAAAGGTAGAAGGAGTATTTACAGTATTAACTGCAGATGACGTACCAGGAAGAAATGGTTTTGGTTTAATTGTTCCTGATCAACCTGTTTTTGCTGATAAGAAGGTGCGATATATTGGTGATGTTATTGCGGCAGCTTATGCAGAAAACGAGAGAATTGCCGAAAAAGCTATTTCTAAAATAAAAGTTAAATACGAACCTCTTCCCATTATTAATACGCCACAGGAAGCTATAAAAAAAGATGCTATTTTAATACATGACAATGAAGAAAAGAGTAATATTTTTACGCGTATGGAGTCAGGTAGAGGAAATGTTAAAGAAGGATTTGATAATGCTGATATTATCTTAGAAGGTGATTATAAAACTCAATTTATTGAACATGCCTACTTAGAACCAGAAGCAGCAGTTGCTGTTTTTGAAGAGGATGGAAGAATTTCTATATATGTAGGAAGTCAGGGTCCCGAAGATGATATAAGACAAATTGCATCATCATTAAATATGCCTTCAGAAAAAATACATATTGCTCATATGCCAGTTGGTGGGGCTTTTGGCGGAAAAGAAGACATAACGGTGCAAATTATTGCAGCCCTTGGAGCCCTTAAGACAAAACGTCCTGTAAAATTTGTTTTTACACGAGGAGAATCTATAAAATCAAGTACCAAGAGAAATGCTCAGTATTTACATTATAAAACTGGTATTAAAAAAGATGGTAAAATTACTTCTGTACAGGCAGATATTTTGGCTCATGCAGGGGCATATGCTTCTGTTGAGGAAGCTGTTATATTAAGATCTGTGAGTTTTGGTGCGGGCCCTTATACTATTCCAAATGTTAATATTCGTGCTCGAGCTGCTTATACAAACTGTAATCCAACAGGTGCAATGAGAGGATTTGGAAATCCAACAGTGACTTTTGCTTCAGAAATGCAATTAAATCGTCTTGCTGAAAAAATCAATATGGATCCATTTGAAATTCGACTTAAAAATATTTTAAGAGAAGGATTGCCAACAATTACAGGAGAGAGAATTAAGTCGAGTGTAGGTGCAAAAGCTTGTTTACTTGCAGTAAGAGAAGCTTTAAAAAAGACTAAAATTCCCAAACTAGCACATGGATGGAAGATTGGAATAGGAATTGCTTCTTCCTATAAAAATGTTGGCCTTGGATTAGGAATAGATGATTCTGCTGGGGCTTACGGTGAAGTAGTTGATAATGGGAATTTACTTTTGAAAATTGGTAGTATTGATGTTGGTCAAGGTTCTGATACAACAATGGCTCAAATAGCTTCAGAAGTACTTGGTTGGCCTTGTTCGAAAATTATTGTTAAATCTGGAGATTCTGATCGAGACCCACTTGGAGGAATGACTACTGCATCAAGGCAGACGTTTGTAACAGGTAATGCTGTATATAATATGGCTAAAAATCTTAAAATGAAGATTTTTAAATATATATCAAAAATATTTAAAATAGATGTTAATGATATCGAAATTAAAAATTCTTTTTTCTATTCAAAAAGCAATTCTAAAAAAATAATTTCCCTTAATGATTTTTCAAAAATGTTAAATGAAAATAAAACTAAACTTTTTGAAGAGAATCGTTATTCAGCACCAAAAACCTATTTTAGTCTTAAAGAACCTGAGAAGGGTTATAAAAAAGGAGAAGATAGATTACATGCAGCATATTGTTTTGGTGCACAAGCGGTAATAATTGAAGTAGAAAAAGAAACGGGAAAGGTTAATGTATTAAAAGTAATTGCAGCTCATGATGTAGGCAGTGCAATAAATCCAAAGTCGATAGAAGGTCAAATAGAAGGTGGAATTGTCATGGGTTTGGGTTATGCTCTTTCTGAAGAGTATAAACTTGAAAACGGAGGAGTAATAACAAATAATTTTGCAAAATTAGGAGTAAGAAGAATTGGAAAGACTCCAGAAATCGAAAGTATAATTATTAAAGATCCGCACATAGAAGGTCCTTTTGGTGCAAAAGGTATGAGTGAACTTCCACTTTCTCCCGTAGCTCCTGCTGTGGTAAGTGCAATCCATGATGCTCTTGGAATATGGCTAAATTCTATACCAGCAAAACCAGAAAAAATATTAGAAGCTTTAAAAAATAAATATAATTAATTACTATTTTGTTTTATGTTTGTAATAATTTTAAATTAGATTAACAAAGTGAGAAATATTGTTATGAGTCTACTTTTAAAAAACGGCATATTAGTAACAAATGAAGAGATAAAGAAAAGTGACATTTTTATTGAAGGCGAAAAAATAAAAACAGTAAAGGAGAATTTTAATCCTAAGGAAATTCCCAAAGGGTGTCAGATAATTAACCTTGAAGGGAAATATGTTTTTCCAGGTATTATTGATTCCCACACTCATTATCATCTAAAATCTCCCAAAATTACCACTGCAGACGATTTTTATTCAGGAAGCGTTTCTGCTGCCCTTGGAGGAGTAACTACTTTTATAGATTATTCTGATCAGATGGAAGGGTATTCACTGGTCGAAGCTATTATAAATAGGCAAGAAGAGGCTAAGGGCGAAACTGTAATCGATTTTTCTCTTCATCAATCAATATATTCATTGCGTTCAGGGATGCAAGAAGAATTAAAAGAATTGAGAAAAAACAACATAATAAATAGTTTAAAAATATTTACTACTTATAAGAAATATGGATGTATGCTTAAGGAAGAATACTGGGAAAAATTATTTAAAATGGCCCGCGATTTAAAATTACTAATTACGGTTCACGCAGAAGATGATAAGTTGATTAAAAAGATAGAAATGAGCTATCAAAATCTTAATAATTTTCCTCCCTATTTTCACCCAATATTACGTCCCCCTGAAACAGAATATAGTGCTATATTAAAAGTAGGAAATTTAGCTAATTTGTTAAATATGCCGATCTATATTGTTCACCTATCATCTGAAAAAGGGTATAAAGCTATTAAAGAGATAAAAAAAAGGGGAGGGAATATATTTGTCGAGACCGCCCCTCATTATCTGTTATTAACTAATGATCTACTGAAAAAAGAGAAAGCACAAAAATATTTTATGACCCCTCCTTTAAGAGAGAGAAAAGATAATGAAGCTTTGTGGTTAGGGATAAAAAATAAAGATATCAATGTGATAGCTACTGATCATTGTTCCTTTACAATCGAACAGAAACTTAGTGAAAATAATTGTTTAGAAATTTTAGCGGGCATTCCAGGCTCAGAAACATTATTGCCTCTAATTTATACTGCTGGTGTAAGGGGGGGTCATTTTGATGTAAAAACATTAGTGGCTTTACTATCTACAAATCCTGCTAAAATATTTGGGCTTTATCCCCAGAAAGGGAGCCTAAAACCTGGAACGGATGCCGATATTGTTGTGTTTGATCAGGACAAAAAAGTAACTATTTCAGATTTACAGCAGCATTCAGCAGCTAATTATACTCCTTATGCTGGTATAGAAGTAGCAGGTTATCCAGTAATGACTATATTAAGGGGCAACATAATTGTAAAAGATGGTATTTTTTGTGGGCAAAAGGGCATAGGTAAATTTGTAAAAACTAAAGAATCAATTTTGTATTAGAGTATATCCTTTTTAGGGAATGAAAAGTTTCAATAAAAATGTTTTTGTAGATAATAAATTAATAAAGGAGAATGTTTAAAGAAATGGCAATTTTAGAAGAACCAATAAAAGAAGTAAAAGTATTGAAAAATTATATTGGCGGGAAATGGATAGAGCCAAAAAATAACGGGTATCTGGATGTAGAAAATCCGGCTACAAGGGAAATAATAGCCAAAGTTCCACTTTCAACAACTAAAGAAACAAACCGTGCTATTGACGCAGCAGCAGATGCATATCTCGGGTGGAGTACTACCCCAGTAGCCAGGCGGGTAAGACCTCTATTTAAATTAAATGACCTACTTAGAGCCAATGAAGAAAAGCTTTCAAGAGTCCTGGTTTCTGAGATGGGGAAATCCATACCCGATGCAAGAGCGGAGTTTAAACGTGTCTATGAAAACATAGAAGTTGCGGCGGGTATGCCTATACTTCAGCAGGGAGATAAAATAATCGGAAGTTCCTTTGGTATAGACGGAGAAGTATTAAGGCTACCTATAGGAGCATTTGCCATGATTGCACCCTTTAATTTTCCAGCTATGGTTCCGTTCTGGTTTTTGCCTTATGCTGTAGCTACTGGAAACACTTTTGTGCTCAAAGCATCAAAGCAGGTTCCTATGACCATGCAGATGATTACAGAATATATAGACCAGGTTGGCTTTCCCCCAGGAGTATTTAATCTTGTAAATGGAGATAAAACTGTAGCAGAAGCTTTTGTAGATAGTCCTAAGGTAAAGGGTGTGTCCATCGTAGGTTCTACTAATACCTGTAAAATTATCGCGGAAAAGTGTGCCAAGGCAAATAAAAGATTTCAGGCCATGGGAAGTGCTAAAAATCATCTAGTAGTTATGCCAGATGCCAAGTTAGACCAGGTGATAAGGAATGCGACTACTTCCTGCTATGGCTGTGCTGGACAGAGATGCATGGCTTCTTCTGTCATTATCGGAGTAGGAGATGTGTATGAAACCCTATGTGCTAAATTTATAGAAGATTCAAAAAATATAGTAGTAGCAGATCCACTGGATCCTAAAGTAGCAGACCAATCTTTAGTTATGGGACCGGTAATATCTAAAAAAGCCAGGGACTTTATTCTATCCATGATTGAAGAAGGTATAAAAGAAGGTGCAAATCTGGCATTAGATGGAAGGGATATAATAGTGTCTGGTTGTGAAGACGGATACTTTATTGGTCCTACGGTATTTACTGATGTAAAACCTAAAATGAAGATACATAATACTGAAATATTTGGGCCGGTTGTAGCGATAATTAAAGCAGATACTTTAGATGATGCAATTAAGATTATAAATGATCATAAATATGGCAATGGTGCTTCCATATATACCCAGAATGGCTACTATGCAAGAAAGTTTAAACTGGAAGTAGAAGCAGGTATGATCGGGGTAAATATTGGTATCCCTGCTCCTGTTGCATATTTACCATTTGGCGGCATGAAGGAATCCCAGTATGCTGATATTAAGGCCCAAGGAAAGGCTATCGTCAACTTCTTTACTGAAGATAAAATAATTACTGAAAGATATTTTACGGAAGAGTAAATTCCTTTTATGAAAAAAAGACTATAAATAGAAATTTATTTAAAAACCCAATTTATGAGGTCTTAAAGTATTTTCCTGAGGAAAAAATCCGAAAATATTATATAGATTCGGCTGAAGTATCTAAATCTTTAATGGCTGGTATTCCTGGGATTTTTGAAAGGATAGCGGAGAAAAGGGATAAACGCAAGGTAGAAGTAGAATCGCTTGTTAAACAAGAATAAATTTACAATTTAATTTTTTTTGGTCTGTTATTTACAAAATTTATATATCTTAGTACTTCTTTTGTTCTTGAGATTGTGGTGGAAACGGAGGTGAGATTAGGTCTTTTTGCAATACGAATTAGGCTAGGCGGTTTAGGTTCTAATCTTATAATATTACATGTTATTGATTACAATATTTTAAGCATCTTACAATGTAATGTTTTCCTGTTAAAATTAAAAAAGTTAGAATAACAACCAACAAATATAAAAAATTGTAAATTATAATTCTGTATGATATTATATAAAAAAATTGAATAAATAAATGGTAGAGATTTTAGAGAGAACCATTTTATTAACCAGGGGTTAATCCCTTTTTATCTGATTTTGGTCAGATATGTCGGTTGATGAAATGGTTTTTTTATTTATTATACAACCAAGGAGAATATTAATGAAAGCGGATGTAGTAATTATAGGAGGAGGAGTAATCGGTGCAGCCATTGCCCGAGAGCTATCCAGATATAGTCTTAATATAATCCTAATAGAAAAAGAAGACGATGTAGCAATGGGAACCAGCAAGGGCAACTCCGGGATTATCCATGCTGGCTATAACGCTGATTTTAGAACCCTAAAAGGACAATTAAATATAAAAAGCAATCCCAGGTTTGATAAATTATGCCAGGACTTGAAAGTGCGCTTCAAGAGAATAGGTTCATTAGTTGTAGGCTTTACCCAAGAAGATTTTGATAAATTGAAAGAATTAAAAGAAAATGGAGAGAAGAATGGGATTAAAAATTTAGAAATAATTAGAGGTCCTAAATTATTTGAATTAGAGCCCAATTTAAATTTCCAAGCCAAATATGCCCTTTATGCCCCTTCTGCTGGGATTATTTCCCCTTATAAGTTTACCATCGCTCTGGCTGATAATGCAGTGATAAACGGGGTTAAAGTATTACTGGAGACAGAGGCAAAAGATATCAGAACTGAAAAGAAGCAGGTTTGCAGCGTAGTTACTAACAGGGGCCTGATTAAAACCAGAACGGTAATAAATGCTGCGGGATTGTATGCCGATGAGATAACTAAAGCTGTTGGAGACAATTTTAAAATAAATCCTTTAAAGGGTGAATACCAGCTCTTTGATAAACAGTGGGGGAATCTGGTGAATCATATTCTTTTCCCCATCCCTACCAAACTGTCTAAAGGAATTTTGGTGACTCCTACAGTTCATGATAATCTCTTAATCGGTCCTAACTCTTATCAAGTTGAGGAAAAGGATGACCTGTCTACTACCAAGGCTGGGATAAAGGAAGTTCATGCCGGAGCCAGAAAATTAATCCCCCATCTTCCTCATCAAGACCTGATAAACTCTTTTGCCGGTTTAAGAGCAGATATTGAGGGGAGAGATGATTTTATCATTGAGGCTTCAAAAAAGATTAGAGGATTTATCAATGTGGCAGGTATTGAATCACCCGGATTAAGTTCTGCCCCGGCTATTGCCGAGATGGTTAGTGATATTCTAAAAGAAGTGGTTAAAGAAATTTCTCCTCAGTTAGAATTAAATTACAGGGATAATTTTATAGAAACCCTGCCTGAGCAGCCGAGATTTGCAGATTATTTAGACAAGATAGGTAATTGGCAGGAGATAATAGAAAAAGACGCTGATTACGGAGAGATTATCTGCCGATGTGAAAAAGTAAGCAAAGGAGAGATGCTGAAGGCTATCCATCAACCGGTACCGGCCAGAAGTCTGGATGCCATCAAAAGAAGAATAAGGGCAGGGATGGGCCGATGTCAGGGGGGTTTTTGCGGTCCTAAAGTTTTAAAAATTCTATCGGAAGAATTAAAAATTTCTCCTTTACGAATAACTAAAAAAGGAAAAAGATCAGAAATTTTAAAGACTAAGGCCAAAGACATGATCAAAGAAACAGGAGTTAAGTTTAAAGATGAAGTTAGAATATGATTTAGTAATTATCGGAGGGGGTCCAGCCGGTCTGGCTGTTGCCCTGGAAGCCAAAAGAAATGCGGTGAAAGATATTTTACTCCTGGAGAGAGATAAATATCTGGGAGGAATCCTTCCCCAGTGTATCCATAACGGATTTGGTTTACAGTATTTTAATGAAGAATTGACCGGACCGGAATATGCAGAGAGATTTATTGCTAAACTTAATGATAACCAGATTGATGTAAAGACAGAGACGATGGTTATAAAGATAACCCCCGATAAACGGATTATAGCCATAAACAGAGATGATGGTTTATTACATATTCAGGCTAAAGCAGTTGTTCTGGCTATGGGGTGTCGGGAAAGAACCCGGGAAGCGATTGCTATCCCCGGAAGCAGACCTGCGGGAATATTTACCGCCGGCACTGCCCAGAGGTATATTAATATTGAAGGATATATACCCGGTCGTGAGGTAGTCGTTCTGGGTTCGGGAGATATCGGGATGATTATGGCCCGCAGGATGACTTTAGAAGGAGCAAGAGTTAGAGCGGTCCTGGAAATTATGCCTTTTTCTACCGGACTGATCAGAAACAAGGTTCAGTGTCTGGATGATTTTAATATCCCCTTAAAATTCAATCATACTATTACCCGAATTGAGGGAGGGAAGCGGGTAGAAAGGGTGACTGTCGCTCAGGTGGATAAAAACCTGCAAGCGATTCCCGAAACCGAAGAAGAGATAAGCTGTGATACCATCTTATTATCTGTAGGTTTAATTCCGGAAAATGAGCTAACCAGAGAAGCAGGAATTAAATTAGACCAGGTAACCAGAGGACCTATAGTAAACGAAAACCGGGAGACAGAATTGGAAGGAATTTTCGCTTGTGGAAATGTGCTGCATGTCCATGACTTAGCCGATTTTGTTACTGAAGAAGGAGAGATCGTAGGTCGAGCTGTAGGTGAATACCTTAAAAGAAATAGAAAATTTCGTTCCCAATCTATAAAAATAGTCCTCGGTGATAATATTGCCTATGTAGTCCCTCAACACATAGATTTTATTGTTCCGGGAAGGAAGAAAATAAAAATATTTATGCGGGTAAAAAAGCCGGCAGAAAAGGTTAGGATTATCTTTAGGGGTAATAAAGGGGAAATATTGGCCTCTTATAAAAAGGCAATTGTAACTCCGGGAGAGATGGTGAGTGTCTATTTACGGGAGGTTTTATTGGAAGACGGGTTAAAGAACATAACTGTTTCAACAGAGAAAGAAGGTAAGGAGTAAAAATATGGAAGGAAAAGAAATAATATGTATTAGTTGTCCCAAAGGATGTAGAATAACCGTCCAAAACAGAGGCGAAGAGATTATATCTATCACCGGGAATGACTGTCCTAAAGGGATTAAATATGCCGAAGAAGAGTTTATCAATCCGCTAAGAATTTTACCTACTACGGTTAAGGTGCTTGGCGGCGAATTGCCTTTAGTGTCGGTAAAGACGGAAAAAGCAATTCCCAAAAGATTATTGTTAAAAGCTATGACGGAAATTGCTGAAATTGAAGTTAAAGCCCCGGTTAAAATAGGACAGGTAATAAAAGATGATTTGATGGGAACAGGCGTAAGCCTGGTTGCCACTCGCAATATTAAGAGAGTTGATTCTAATCCGCGTTCCTAAAGATTATGCTTACATCTTTCTCTACTTTCCCTTAATTTTTTCTCTTTCTTAACGCGATACTCGATACGCGATACTCGATACTATATTTATTTTTGAAGTAACAAATTATATATGTTATTATTTTTTATAATGATCTTAAAATCAATATTTTATACTTATATAAAATTATAAAATAAGGGAAAAAACTATAGATGCAAGATCTGAGAGACTACTTTAAAGAACACCCCATAATTGCTTCCATAAGAAACGATGCAGATTTTAAATATGCTCTCAACAGCAAAGTTGCTGCTCTTTTTATTCTTCACGGAGATATATTTAATCTTCCCCAGATTATGAAAGAATGCAAAAAGTATAACAAGCTGGTTTTTTTACATATGGATCTAATTAAAGGAATTGGTCGAGATAGGGAAGGGATAATATATTTATCTAAAAAAGAACTTTGTAATGGGATTGTTACCACTAAAAATAATCTAATCAATATTGCTAAAAAAGAAGGGCTTATTGCTATACAGCGTCTTTTTTTACTTGATTCTGCTGCCTTAAAAACCGGGGAACAGTTATTAAAACGTAATCAGCCTGATGCAGTAGAAATTTTACCCGGGATAGCTGCTCCTTATTTTATAGAGCATGTATATAAAGAATTGCTCTGTCCGGTTATTGCCGGCGGTCTGATTTCTAATAAAAGTGAAATAGGGAAACTACTGCAAAAAGGAGTCCTTGCTATATCTACCAGCAGAAAAGAATTATGGTAGTGTAAATTTTCTTTAAATAAAGTGGAGAGATTAGGTTATAATTAAAAATAGTTCGGTATACTTTTTTAGTAAGATAATTTGGAATTTTAACAGATAGCTTCAACTTGCGATTTATCAACTACAAATTCCTCGCTGACCTACTATCAGATTAGCGTTGGACACTTGAGGAAGAATTAGCAGATGCGTACACATTTGAACTGCGCAAGTTGCATAATAGATGATTTGTGCGGTGCTTTACAGTTAGTCCCGTTAGAGGGAAAAATTAAAAAGGAGATATTAAGAGAATCTTTTCAGTTCTTAGCTCGAGAGTTCTCCACAGAAAAAATTCCATCTTACTTCATCACTGAAGTTCACAGAATCTTAAAGAGGATATCGGGGATAGAAATTCCTTTTAAAGAAAGAAGAGACAAGTGTAATCAGCTGGGTATGGAGATGGCAGAAAAGATTTCTTTGGAAGTAGAGGGACTGGAGGAATCGGAAAGATTTTCATTTTTGGTTAATTGGGCTATTGCCAGCAACCATCTTGATTTTCGAACAGTAGGGACAGGCTATGGTTTTCAGATGGCTGAGGTAATAGAAGAACTTCGGGCTTGTGTTTCGGAGGGATTAAGGATAGACCAGAGAATTGAAATATTTCAAAAAGCCAAAAACTCGTCCGAAATACTTTATATCCATGATAACGTGGGTGAAATTGCTTTTGATAAATTACTGATTCGGGAACTTAGAGGATATGATAGCTCAGTGACCTCTGTGTTAAGGGGAGGGCCTATAACCAGTGATGCCACTATGGAAGATGGAGAAACAGTAGGTCTTCAAGAAGCTGCCTCAGAAATTATTTTAGCCGGGCCCGATACATTGGGGATTTCTCTTAATGAAATGTCTAACCAACTAAAACGAGAACTTCAGACTGCCGATTTGATAATTGCCAAAGGCCAGGCAAATTATTATGCCTTGACCGAATACAGATCAAAAGTGCCCGGTGAAATCGCCTGTCTTTTTAGAACTAAATGCGAGTTAGTGTCAAACGATCTGGGGGAAACAGGGAAAATAAATGTCGCTATTTTACTCTAAATATATAAGAAGTTAAGAGTCAATTCGTCAGATTTTTTAATTTCAGAAAATTTATCCTCCTATTACAATTCAAAAAACTTCTTTGTTTAGTTTTAGAAAAATTTCATATAATTGCGAGCTTTCGTAGAAAACGCGGCAATCTCATTATCTAATTACCCTCTCTGTCATTCCCTCGGAAGAGGGAATCCATTTTTAAATTAGGTTATAGTAAATATGAACAAAGATGAACTACAACTAATACTTGAAGAAGGTGAAGGCTATAGAATCGAATTCAAAGAATCTAAAGCAGGGTTACCACCAATTAAATTTGAATTTGATAATTTCTTTACGGCATCCTTTAAAAGACTCAAGACTGTGGAGAAAACTAGGGAGAAAATACTTAAAGCAATTAAGGATAACCCCAAAATAACCCAAAATGTACTTGCGAAATTACTGGTCTTACAAGAAGAGGAATTGAGTGGAATCTGGCTAAGCTAAAAGAGAAAGGAATCATTAAAAGAGTCGGTCCTGCCAAGGGCGGTTATTGGAAAGTTGTTGAGAAATAAAGCTAACCAGAAAAAATATCTGGGATTATCCTTTAGAAGCGATTAGAGAAGCACTCTTAAACGCTGTAATTCGTAGAGACTATCATTGTGGATAGAGGAGTATTTATAAAGATTGGAAAAGCAGGGAAAGGAGTTGCTTACCAATTGCCTAACAATTGACTAATGTAAGTATGATAGAGGGCTGTCCTTGGCATACTTTATTTGTACTAACGACTATTTGACTAATTTATTTGGTAGCTTGGCTGATCGGAAGATTGACAGATTGTTTTTAATCGGTGAATCGGTAAATTGGTCAATTAATATATTTATGATAAATATGAATAGAGGATTTTTAAAACTTTTGTCGAATAATAAAACATATAATCTTTTATTAAGTTATTATATGAATTTTTTAATCAGTTAGGAGAATATCCAATATGCAATCACAATCCCAAGACTTAACTTTTATCACTAACGAAAAAAATCAAAGTCTCGCAAATAGATTTAGGACTCTCATTAAGGATACCCAGTTTTTTGATGTCCTAGTAGGTTATTTTTATACCAGCGGTTTTTACGAAATTTATAAATCACTTGAAAAAACAGAAAAAATAAGAATTCTTGTTGGTATAAATACCAATGTCTCCAATCTCACTGCCTCCACCTCAGATGAGGATTCAACTAATTCTCCTCCCCAGCAATCTCTACAATTTTCCCATTCAGAAACAAAAAAGCGATTCTCCGAAGAAGTCACCAATGAAATGGAAAATTCTCCAGATAGCAAGGAAGTAGAAGAGGGAGTTCATGTTTTTTTAGAATGGCTAAAGACAGGAAAATTAGAAATTAAAGCATATCCTTCTGCAAATATCCATGCCAAGCTTTATATTATGACTTTTTCCGAAAGCGACCGAGATGCAGGCCGAGTAATTACCGGCTCCAGCAATTTTACCAAAGCCGGCCTCCTTGACAATTTAGAATTCAATGTAGAATTAAAAAATAGATCCGATTATGATTTTGCCCTTACTAAATTTAATGAATTATGGGAAGACGCTGTCGATTTAAAAGATAAATATCAAGAAACCATTCAAACAAAAACCTGGTTAAACAATAACATTACTCCCTATGAACTTTACTTAAAATTCTTATACGAATACTTTCAGGATGACCTCAGGAGGGTATGAGGTATCCTGTC